>NZ_CP045720.1:3900000-4035995 GCF_009646115.1 Pantoea eucalypti
TCACACAATAACATCTTCCTGGTCCCGATAGCTCTTCGCGAGGCTGTGTCCGGGTCAGCGCAATGTTAAAGAGGAGGATGATTTTATTCGCTGCTGATTCTGTTACCCGACACCTGGCGCATATGCTTTGTCGCCAGGCTATAGTTACGTGATTGCGCAAATGCTTGCACGGAGAGAATAATGAAACCCAGTGATAATATGGCACAAAAACCGGCGACGGGCGGCTTTGCCCCTGCCGTGCAGCCCACCGCCTCTACGACCATCATTACCGAAAGCCCGGCCATTCACGCAGGTGAAACCTCGGTTCCCAGCCAGGGCGAAAACATGCCGGCATTTTTTGCAAAGCCTCACTCAGCGGAAGGCCCGTTGCCTGTTGTCCTGGTGGTGCAGGAAATCTTTGGTGTGCATGAACACATCCGGGATATCTGCCGTCGTCTTGCGCTGGAAGGCTATCTGGCGATCGCTCCCGAGCTCTATTTCCGCGAGGGCGATCCTTCTGAATACAATGATATCCCGACGCTATTCAGCGAGCTGGTCAGTAAAGTCCCTGACACTCAGGTGCTGGCTGACCTCGATCATGCCGCTAACTGGGCGGCGCGTAATGGCGGTGATATCCGTCGCATGGGCATCACCGGTTTTTGCTGGGGTGGCCGCATCAGCTGGCTCTACGCCGCGCATAACCCACAGCTGCGCGCCGCGGTTGCCTGGTACGGGCGACTGACCGGTGAGTGTACGCTGAAGCAGCAGAAGCATCCTATTGATATTGCGGTCGACCTGAGTGCCCCGGTGTTAGGTTTGTATGGTGGTCAGGATGACGGCATTCCACTGGAGAGCGTCGAGCAGATGCGTCAGGCGTTGCATGCCGCTAATGCAACCGCCGAGATCATCGTCTATCCCGAAGCGGGACATGCGTTTAATGCTGATTACCGTCCGAGCTACCATGCTGAATCAGCGAATGATGGCTGGCAACGCATGCTGGCCTGGTTCAGGCAGTATGGCGTGGCATCAAAATAAATGAAAAAGGGGCGCTTCTGCGCCCCTGATTTTACCCACCGGCCCCATTCCTACGCCGTCTCACCACGCAGTTTCTTCGCCGCCGTCACCATATTCGCCAGCGCCTGACGCGTCTCCGTCCAGCCACGCGTCTTAAGACCGCAGTCCGGGTTTACCCAAAGACGTGTTTCCGGAATCCGTTTCGCCGCCTTCAGCAACAGTGCTTCTATCCACTCCACGCTGGGAACATTGGGGGAGTGAATATCATAGACGCCGGGCCCGATTTCATTCGGATACTCGAAATCTTCAAACGACTCCAGCAGGTCCATGTCAGAACGCGAAGTTTCGATCGTGATGACATCCGCATCCAGGGCTGCGATGGCGTCCATAATGTCGTTAAACTCGCAGTAACACATATGCGTGTGAATCTGGGTTTCATCCCGCGCCACCGCCGCATTCAGCCGGAACGCTTCAACGGCCCAGTTCAGATAGGTCGCCCACTCAGACTGATGCAGGGGCAGACCTTCACGCAGCGCAGGCTCATCAATCTGAATAATCCCGATGCCCGCCTTCTCCAGATCTTCCACTTCATCACGCAGCGCCAGCGCGATCTGCTTAGCGATGATTTCACGTGACACATCTTCACGCGGGAATGACCAGCAGAGAATCGTCACCGGACCGGTCAGCATCCCTTTTACCGGCTTGTCCGTCAGCGACTGGGCATAGCGGGCCCACTCCACAGTGATCGCCTCCGGGCGACTGATATCGCCAATAATGACAGGCGGTTTCACACAGCGAGAACCGTAGCTCTGCACCCAGCCGTTCTGGGTAAAGACAAAGCCGTCCAGATGCTCGCCGAAGTACTCAACCATATCGTTACGTTCTGCTTCGCCATGCACCAGCACATCAAGCCCCAGCCGCTCCTGCTCGGTAATCGCCTGTTTAATGTGCTCCGCGATGCCGGTGCGGTAATGACTGCTGTCAAGACGGCCCTGTTTAAAGTCGAGACGCAGGCCGCGAATTTCAGTGGTCTGTGGAAAAGAGCCAATGGTGGTGGTAGGCCAGGCGGGCAGATTGAAACGCTGACGCTGCAGGACGGCGCGAACCGGGTAAGCACTCTGCCGCTCACTGTGCTGTGGCGTGATGGCCTCCAGACGCTGCCCCACCGCCGCATTATGCACCCGTCGGGAGTGAGCACGGGCCTGCACCGGCGCGCTCCAGGCGTCCAGCGACGCCGCATCATTGTTGTTCAGAGCCTGACTCAGCAGCGAGAGCTCAGCACATTTCTGCAGCGCAAAGGCGAACCAGCTTTTGACTTCGTCATCCAGGCGGGTCTCGACACTCAGGTCGATCGGGCTGTGCAGCAGTGAGCAGGAAGATCCAATCCACAGCTGCTCACGCTCTCTGGTCAGCGGTTGCAGGCGACTGAACCAGCGGCTCAGATCGGCGCGCCAGACATTACGTCCGTTGATCACGCCCAGCGACAGCAGCCAGCTGGCGGGGAGTTGCTGATTCAGCTGCTTAATATCATCATTGCCATGGACCAGATCGACATGCAGGCCCTGCACCGGCAGCGCACGAATCACATCAATGTTCTGGCCGATGCTGTCAAAATAGGTGGTCAGCAGCAGCTTGCTGTGGCCCTGCAGAGCGTCATACGCCAGCTGAAAGGCGTCGCGCCAGGTCTGCGGCAGCTCCAGCGCCAGGGCGGGTTCATCAATCTGTACCCATTCGATGCCGCGCTTTGCCAGTTCCGCCAGCACCTGCTGATAGACCGGCAAAATCGCCGCCAGCAGCGACAGACGTTCAAAGGGTTCACCTTTGACTTTACCCAGCCACAGATACGTCACCGGCCCGAGCAGCACCGGCTTAATGTTATGGCCCAGCGCCAGCGCCTCATCAACCTCGTCCAGCAGCTGAGTCCAGCTCAGTTTAAATGTCTGGCCCTGAGTAAATTCCGGCACGATGTAGTGATAGTTGGTGTTAAACCATTTGGTCATTTCTGCCGCCGCCGCGGGTTCGCCGGTCGGCGCACGCCCGCGCCCCACGCGAAACAGCGTATCCAGATCAACGGTGCCCTCTGTGTTCTGATGACGTGCAGGCACATTGCCCAGCAGCAGGCTGGTGGTCAGCACATGATCATACCAGGCGAAATCGCCGACCGGCAGCAGATCGACGCCCGCCTCTTTCTGCTGTTGCCAGTGTCGCGCCCGCAGCTCGCGGCCCGTCGCCAGTAGTGCCTGCTGCGTGCTGTCGCCTGCCCAGTAACTCTCCAGTGCTTTTTTCAGTTCACGGCGCAGACCAATGCGGGGAAAGCCGAGGATATGGTTGAGGATAGTCATGTGCTGTTCTCCAGATAATCTTTCACTTTGGCTAAAATGGGCAGCCAAAGATGTTTAGCCGTCCAGATGTTTACACTGCTATAATCTGCGGGTACTGTATGTCTCTCAAGCGCAATATGTTCATTTTCGATGTGAAGGACTCTCATGATCGAACTCAAGCACCTGCGGACGCTTCAGGCTCTGCGCAATACGGGATCGCTGGCGGCGGCGGCGGCCCAGCTTCATCAGACGCAATCGGCGTTATCTCATCAGTTCAGCGATCTGGAGCAGCGGCTGGGATTCCGCCTGTTCGTGCGTAAAAGTCAGCCGCTACGCTTTACGCCGCAGGGGGATATTCTGCTGCAGCTGGCTGAGCAGGTGCTGCCGCAGATTCAGCAGGCGTTGCAGGCCTGTCATGAGCCGCATCAGACCACGCTGCGGGTGGCGATTGAGTGTCACAGCTGCATTCAGTGGCTGACTCCCGCGCTGGACAAGTTCCGCCAGAGCTGGCCGCAGGTGGTGATGGATTTCAAATCAGGCGTGACCTTTGATCCGCAGCCCGCTCTGCAACAGGGTGAGCTGGATGTGGTGCTGACCTCCGACATTCTGGCGCGCTCGGGCCTGTTCTACTCGCCGATGTTTGATTATGAAGTGCGGCTGGTACTGGCGACGGACCACCCGCTGGCGCAGGTTGAGCAGATTTCGCCAGAAGATTTGGCCGATGAAGTGTTAATGATCTATCCGGTTCAGCGTCAGCGTCTGGATATCTGGCGTCACTTCCTGCAGCCAGCGGGCGTGAGTCCGGCTCTGAAAAGTGTGGATAACACCCTGCTGATGATTCAGATGGTGTCGGCGCGCATGGGGATTGCCGCACTGCCGCACTGGGTGGTGGAGAGTTTTGAGAAGCAGGGTCTGGTCGTTACCCGCACGCTGGGCGATGGCCTCTGGAGCCGTCTTTATGCCGCCGTGCGCGAAGGCGAGCAGCGTCAGCCTGTGCTGGAAGCCTTTATCCGCTTTGCCCGTCAGCACGCCTGCGAGCATCTGCCATTTGTGCGCGACGCCGCGCTGCCCGGTGCAGTATTACAGCGGTAATCCGGCGGGCACAAACCTGCGCGAACGCGGGCGAAATCCCCTATAATGCGCAGCCTGTCGACTGAACATGAGAAGATCTCACCATGACTAACAATGATATTCTGCGCAGCGTGCGCTACATGCTCAATCTGAGCGATGCCAAAATGGTGGAGATTTTTGCGCTGGCGCAATGTGACGTGCCGGTAGCGGATATTCAGGCGTGGCTGAAAAAAGATGACGATGCCGCGTTTCGTCCCTGCCCGGATGTGCTGATGGGTTATTTTCTGAATGGCCTGATCTTTTACCGTCGTGGCAAAAGTGAAGATGCGCCCGCGCCGTCCATAGAACGCAAGATGACTAACAATATCTTCATGAGAAAGCTGCGCATCGCTTTTGATCTGAAAACCACCGACATTCCTGATGTCCTGAAGCGCGTGAATTTTACTGTTTCACAGGCTGAGATTGGCGCGATTTTCCGCAAACCGGATCATAAGAACTATCGCGAGTGTGGCGACCAGATTCTGCGCAACTTCCTGAAAGGGCTGGCGATGATTCAGCGTCCTAAGAGTGAGAAGCCTGCCTGATATGGCGCCATCCAGTCGGAAATGGCGGGTTGCTGCGTAAAGACGGCGTAAATCCATCCCTGGAGCCTCGACCGCCGGTTTACTCGCCTCATCCGTGAGGCTCGCCCGCAAGCGGGCCGACGCTGTGCGTTGTTCAAAAACGCTCCCGACGTTTTTGTCCTTGCGGCGGACGCTTTACTTCTCAACCCGCCATCCCCTCCTTCATATTCGCTCTGAGTCCTTTGTTCAACTGCGATGATGCTGTTAAGTCTCCAGGGCTGGCGCGTCTGAAGAGCGAAGCGTCCGAGCCAGGGATGGCCCGGACGATCCACAGGGAGGTGAGATTCCTTCGCGATCGGACGCGCCAGCCCGGGAGGCCGCAGTCCGCCTACAGCAACGGTTTGTCCCAGCACCTAATGATTACCGGTCACTACGCCCCACCACCCACCGCTTATGCACCCACAGCGAGGCGAGGATCACCAGCGCGCCCGCAATAAAGCTCGGCCAGTGCGGCTTCTCCTGCCAGATAGCCAGATTTACCAGCAGCCCGGCGGGAACGTGCATGTTATTCATAATGCCCAGCGTACCGGCATCGACCTGCGTCGCACCGTAATTCCACATAAAATAGCCGAGACCGGAAGCTGCCACCCCCAGCCAGACCAGAATGCCCCACTGCAATGAAGTCGTCGGCAACTTCTGCGGGTTACCCCAGGCACACCAGGCGATCACCGCAATCAACACTGCCCCCAGATAGAACCAGGAGAAAGCGGTATGCTGCGGCATGGGTCGGGTCTCCTGCAGACGCTTATAACCTACCATTCCCGCCGCAAAGCAGATGTTTGCCAGCTGCACTAACAGCAGGCCAAACCAGAAATGATCGCTGACTTTGTCATAGCGAATAATGGCCGCGCCTGCCACCGCCAGCAACGCACTGAAGATATAGCCGATGCGCAACGGACGACGGCTGATCAGATCATAAATCAGCGTCACGTAGAGCGGGGTCATCACCGTAAACAGCAGGAACTCCGACACGCTCAGGTAGAGATAGGCTTCGAAGCTCAGCAGATACATCACGCCCAGCTGCAACATCCCCACCAGCATATAAAGCAGCAATGTCGAAGGGCGATGGCCGCGCCAGCGCAGGAAAGGGAGAAACACCAGCGCAGCAAGCGCCAGACGCATGAGCACAGAGAACCAGCTGTCTACCTGACCGGCAAGATACTCGCCAATCAGGCTGAACGAAAAGGACCACAGAATGGTGGTAATAATCAATAAAAACACGGTGACGATCCCGAAATAAACAGGCCGTCAGTGTAAACAATGTGCAGCCCTCAGGCTGTTAAATCTGGTTGACATCTGATTACTAACCAGGCGATTAAAACGCCCGAAAAATGACTTGTTTACACTTACTGACATAAGCGGTGCCGGAATGGGTTTTATGCCAGATAAAATGTGCGAAATGATCCATCGGATGATCATATTCGCTCTCAACTGTAATAAAACTGTAACAAATGTGTCACTCATCACAGTAACGTTGCGCAACTAACACTATTCTTTGCGCGAAATGGAACATCCTGCGTCCATTTTTTTCTGCTCTTTTCCTGCCCCAACCTGCTGGGAATAAAAAACCATAATGTGCCCTGGAGGGCCTCACTGATGCTGAGCATTTTTAAACCTGCACCACGTCAGCCGCAGGTGGCGGAGGATCATGTCGATCCGCTCTACCGTCGCCTGCGCTGGCAAATTTTCATCGGGATCTTCTTTGGTTACGCGGCCTACTATCTGGTCAGGAAAAACTTCGCACTCGCCATGCCCTATCTGGTGGAGCAGGGTTTTTCACGTGGCGATCTCGGTTTTGCCTTATCCGGCATCTCCATTGCCTACGGCTTTTCAAAATTCATCATGGGCTCGGTCTCTGACCGATCAAACCCGCGCGTCTTCTTACCGGCTGGCCTGATTCTGGCAGCAGCAGTGATGCTGATTATGGGATTTGTCCCCTGGGCGACGTCCAGCATCATGGTGATGTTCGTGCTGCTGTTTGTCTGCGGCTGGTTCCAGGGCATGGGCTGGCCACCCTGTGGACGTACCATGGTTCACTGGTGGTCGCAGAAGGAGCGCGGCAGGATTGTCTCGGTCTGGAACTGTGCGCATAACGTGGGCGGCGGTATTCCGCCTCTGCTGTTCCTGCTCGGCATGGCCTGGTTCAACGACTGGAAAGCAGCACTTTACATGCCAGCGTTTGGCGCGATTGCCATTGCAATTCTGGCCTTTGCGCTGATGCGGGACACCCCACAATCCTGTGGTCTGCCGCCGATTGAAGAGTACAAAAACGACTATCCGCCTGATTACGATGCCAGCCACGAAGAGGAGCTGACGGCAAAACAGATCTTCATGAAGTATGTGCTGCCAAACAAATTGCTGTGGTACATCGCGCTGGCCAACGTCTTTGTCTACCTGCTGCGCTACGGCATTCTCGACTGGTCGCCGACCTATCTGCGCGAAGTAAAACACTTCACGCTGGATAAATCGTCGTGGGCCTACTTCCTCTATGAATATGCGGGGATTCCGGGCACGCTGCTGTGTGGCTGGATGTCGGACAAAGTGTTCCGCGGCAATCGCGGTGCAACCGGGGTGTTCTTTATGACGCTGGTGACCATTGCAACTGTGATCTACTGGCTCAACCCGGCGGGTAATCCTGGCGTCGACATGGCCTGCATGATCGTGATTGGCTTCCTGATCTACGGCCCGGTGATGCTGATTGGTCTGCATGCTCTGGAACTGGCACCGAAAAAAGCGGCGGGCACGGCAGCGGGCTTCACCGGCCTGTTCGGCTATCTGGGCGGATCGGTGGCGGCCAGCGCCATTGTCGGTTACACCGTCGATTATTTCGGCTGGGACGGCGGCTTCATGGTGATGATTGCGGGCTGCGTGCTGGCGGTTATTCTGCTGTTACTGACCATGGTCAGCGAACACAAACACAAAAAGACCCTCGCCTGACGGCCATAAAAACAGGGCCGGATAACCGGCCCTGTTTTACGCTGACGGCTTAAGCCAGATAGAGCGTGCGAAGCATCTGCGGCACCGCATCATCGGCATTCGACCCAATCACATCCAGCGCTGGCAGCGTATCTTTCAACCGCTGATGGGCGTTCTGCATGATAAAGCCTTTACCCGCCATACTCAGCATCTCCACATCATTCATGCCGTCGCCAAAAGCGATACAGCTTTTCAGCGTATGGCCCAGCGTCTTCGCGACCGCCTCCAGCGCATGCCCTTTCGACACGCCGCCCGCCATCACTTCCAGACAGGTGGGCAGCGAGAAACTGACATTAACCCGGTCGCCCCAGCGCGCTTCAATCGCCTGCTCCATCGGAATCAGATGCTCAGGATTTTCGCAGGTGAAGAAAACCTTGCTGATGTTATCAGTAGGCAACAGACCCGGCTCATAGACCTGATAGTTGAAGACCGACTCGCGGAAATAGTCCTGCTCCGCCGGGCTTGAACGGCTGACAAACCACTCATCGTCGCGGTAAACGTGCGTCAGAATATCGCTGTGATGATACTGCAGACCAAACAGATCGCTGGCGATGTCCTCATCCAGATTATGACTGAACACCAGTTCGCCCTGTGCGTTGTGCACGCGCGCGCCGTTTGAGGTGATCATATAGGCAGGAATGGCCAGGCTGTCGCGCATCTGTCCGACATCAATATGATGACGGCCAGTGGCGAACACAAAGTGAATATCTTTCGCGACCAGCTGCTGCAGTGTTTCACGCGCAAAAGGGGTCAGACGATGTTCGGGAGAAAGCAGCGTGCCATCCAGATCGGATGCAACGATGTGATACATGAAAACCTCGGGTATCTGGTTCTGCCGGTTTAACCGGTCGGATAAAAAACGTCAGTGGTGCGATGAAAAAAAGTCGACCACTGCATTGAGTGCTTCGGCGCGCATCTCATCCTTTTCAAACAGGATCTCATGACGCGCACCCTCGATCACCCGTGGCTTATTGCCCTCACACGGATGACCCGCCGCGGCCATTGCGGCACAAAACAGATCCTGTGAACGATTGTCGACCACCCGATCGTCGCTGGCCTGTAACAGCAGTAGCGGCGTGGTGATCTTATCGACCTGACTGATAATATTGCGACCGGCATGGATGCCTTCACGCACCCAGTGGTAGGTTGGCCCGCCGACGCGAATTGCCGGATCGTCCGCATAAAATCGCAGGTTTCGCCGGTAACGCTCGGTGCTGTGCGTCAGCCGGTTAATGCCAAACGGGTGCGCGCGCCAGCGTCCGGTGCCGAGCGCATAGCCATCGCGCATAGCCGGACGTTTCTCCGCCCAGTCAAGAAGCCGATGGGCCAGAAATGAGGGCAGCGGCAAGGCAATGCCAAACATCGGCGCCACTAACGCTGCCGCATGAAACGCCTGCGGCTGACGCGCCAGGAACAGCGTTAAGATTGCGCCACCCATCGAGTGAGCCAGCGCATAGCGCTGCTGATAGTGACCGCTGACAATTTCTTTAAGATAGAGCGTTTCAAGATCGTCGACGTAATGGGTAAATTCTGCCACGTGACCGCGGTGTGAATCTTCCAGCAGGCGATCGGAACGCCCCTGACCGCGATGGTCCAGGATCACCACATCAAATCCGCAGTAAAACAGATCGTACGCCAGCTCAGGATATTTTATGTAACTCTCGATGCGTCCCGGCACAATCAGGATCACACGCTTATGTTGCGGCGATGTGAAGCGGACATAGCGCAGTGTCAGATTTCCTACGCCGGTAAACTCCCGTTCTTCACGACTGTGCCAGAAATCGAGCAGCGGCCCGGTGGCGAAGGCAGCAAAGGCTTTTTCACGTCGCAGCCAACTGGCTTTGTGTTGATTCATTCGCCCTCCTGATGACCGGATACTGAGTCATGAATGCCATGCGCAGGCCGTAGCGTCGCGCTTATTTCTGGCGTATTGTGTCACAATTCCGTTACTAAAGAGAGCCTGACCCATGACCATCGAATGGTGGCTGACCTATCTGCTTACCACCACAATTCTCAGCCTGTCGCCTGGCTCCGGGGCAATCAACACCATGAGTACCGGTATCAGCCACGGCTATCGCGGCACGGTAGCGTCCATCTCCGGTTTGCAGGTCGGCCTGGCACTGCACATCGTGCTGGTCGGTATCGGTCTGGGCGCGTTGTTTTCTCAGTCGCTGCTGGCATTTGAAATTCTGAAATGGGCCGGTGCAGCCTATCTGGTCTGGCTGGGTATTCAGCAATGGCGCTCCGCAGGTGGCATCGATCTGGATGCGGTCGCCAAAGCGATGCCGCGTCGTCGCCTGTTCAAACGCGCCGTGCTGGTTAACCTGACCAACCCGAAAAGTATCGTCTTTCTGGCCGCCCTGTTCCCGCAGTTTATCCAGCCGCATCAGCCGTTGTTTATGCAGTATCTGGTGCTGGGCGTGACCACCGTGGTGGTCGATATCATCGTGATGATTGGCTACGCCACGCTGGCAACGCGGATTGCTGGCTGGATTAAAGGGCCAAAACAGATGAAGTTGATGAACCGCATTTTCGGTGGTCTGTTTATGGCGGTGGGCGCGCTGCTGGCCAGCGCCAGAAAGATCGCGTAAGGCCTTACGCGCCGACACGCTGAGGTCGGCGCGATCCTTCCCTGCATCACATCCCCTCTCCCTGGCGACACTACGGCGCGGTCAATGGCACCGCACGCAACACAATAATGCCCGGTTTTGATCGCATATACTCCCTGAATGGCGTATCGACCACTTTGCGATGAGCGGCCAGCGAAGAGGCGTTCCTGAACCACAACCGTCCATCATGCCAGACGGCAATCCCGACGTGCGACACATCCAGCCCCTGAGCATTGGTATAAACGCCAATGTAATCGCCGGTCTGAATCTGCTTCAGTACCAGCGATGTGATCGCGCGAGCTGGGATGTAAGTTATGCGTCGGGGAACCACACCCAGACCGGGCAGCCTTTCTTTTCCGCTGACCTCACGATTCAGTTGCTTCACCACCGTCACCGCATCCGGGCTGAGTGTGCGGGTTATGTCAGTGGCATTACGCGGGCTTTCAGCAAACCAGTCGGAAAAAAAGTGACGCCGTTTCAGGTAGCTGACCTCTCCGCCCGCGTAACGCGTCCGAATCAGGTTAGCCTCAAAGCTGGCGCGATCGTGGCTGCGGCTTAGCGCCTGAACGTAATCAAGCAGCGTGAAACAATCCACTCCGTTGAAATTGATCACCAGCGCTTCTGGTGTTTCGGGTGAGCCGATCAGCGTATCCGCCTGATAAGGCGTACCGAGAAACGCAGCGGAGATCTGGTTAATTCTTTCGCCCTGCTGCTGCTCATACACCGGAGGCAACTGCGCCAGGATGGCCGATACCCTGTCTCCCTTCACCTGGTCAGGAACGCGATAATGGACAGCCTCAGGCGCGACGCAGGCGCTGATGCAGAACGCGATTAACAACACTAACAGGGGTTTTGTGTTCATTATCATCTCCATGAAAACAGAGTCCGTCGATACGATCATACCGGAGGTGAAGGTTTCATTAATCAAAGAAGGGTGACGATTTATACGCGGTTGTAACAGTGGGGCGTTAACAGGTGCAGTTTGTGACAGTCGTCAAGCACGTGAAGTTCAGAGAGATACCACAGGCAATGAAGTTTTGCCGGATGCGCAATGCGCTCTCCGGCATAAAGGGATTGCAGCGCTTAACGCGAAATAATCAGATGGATACCAAAACCGGCAAACAGGACACCTGCCATGCCATCGACCCATTTCGCCAGCCGCTGATAGCGGGTGCGAATCCACGGCAGCGCAAAAATCGCCGCCACCAGGGTAAACCAGGCAAAGGTTTCACCAATAATCAGCAGGAACAGGCCCCAGCGCTCTGCCGAACCCACATCATCACCGACGAACAGCGAGAAGACGCTACCGAAGTAAATAATCGCTTTAGGATTCGACAGGTTCGTCAGCAGGCCTTTGAGAAAGCTCATTCCGCGTTTCGGCAGCTCAACTACGGGCTCATCCTGCTGCGGCTGTTTGTGTCGCTGACGTGCCGAACACATCAGCTGCCAGCCCATCCACAACAGATAGAGTCCACCACCGACCATGATGACCTGATGCAGCCACGCCATTTTTTCCAGAATCAGATGCAGTCCCATCAGCGCCACGCCCGCCCAGACAACGATACCCAGCGTAATACCCAGTACCCCCATCATCGCCTCTTTACGCGAGCGGCTGGCGGCGGTTTGCGATACGAAAAAGAAATCAGGGCCGGGGCTCATCAATGCCACCAGATGAACCAGCGCAACCGTTGCGAATAACATCAGCATAATCAGTGTCCTTTATTCTTCATCATCAAGATGCTCTTTGATCATCACCAGGAAAGGTTTGCCAAAGCGCTCCAGTTTGCGGTGGCCCACGCCGTTGACGCTGAGCATCTCCGACGCGCTGACCGGCATCTGTTCTGCCATCTCTATCAGTGTGGCGTCATTGAACACCACATAGGGGGGAATATTCTCTTCGTCGGCGATCGCTTTTCGCAGCTTACGCAGCTTGGCGAACAGCTTGCGGTCGTAATTGCCACCGAGAAACTTCGCCGGACTGCTGCTTTTTGTTTTCGCAGTAATCAATCGCGGCACTGCCAGCATCAGTGGCACTTCACCGCGCAGCACCGGGCGCGCTGCTTCGGTCAACTGCAACGCCGAATGCATAGCGATGTTCTGCGTCACCAGCCCCAGATGGATTAACTGACGTAACACACTGACCCAGTGTTCGTGACTCTGGTCTTTGCCCAGCCCATAAACCGGCAGTTTGTCATGACCCTGTTCACGAATACGCTGATTATTAGACCCGCGCAGCACCTCAACGATATAGCCCATGCCAAAACGCTGACCAACACGGTAGATACCGGAAAGCGCTTTTTGCGCTTCAACCAGACCGTCATAGCGTTTAGGCGGATCGAGACAGATATCGCAGTTGCCGCATGGCTGCTGGCGACCCTCGCCAAAATAGTTCAGCAGCACCAGACGCCGGCAGGTCTGCGCTTCCGCAAACGCGCCCATCGCATTGAGCTTGTGGCGTTCAATATCCTGCAGCGGCCCTGGCACTTTCTCTTCGAGGCATTTACGCAACCAGGCCATATCGGCCGGATCGTAGAGCATCATCGCTTCGGCGGGCAGACCATCACGTCCGGCCCGGCCGGTTTCCTGATAATAGGACTCAATATTACGCGGAATATCGAAGTGAACGACAAAACGGACGTTGGGTTTGTTGATACCCATGCCAAAGGCCACCGTCGCCACCACGATTTGCAGATCGTCACGTTGAAACGCTTCCTGCACCCGGCCACGCTGTTCGCTATCGATTCCGGCATGATAGGCGCCCACGCTGAATCCACGGCTTTGCAGACGCGCGGCGGTGTCTTCCACCTTCGCCCGGCTGTTGCAGTAGATAATGCCGCACTTACCGCGCTGATCCTGAACGTAGCGCAGCAGCTGATCGGTGGGTTTAAATTTCTCCACCAGCGTGTAACGGATATTAGGACGGTCAAAGCTGCTGATCTGGATCAGCGGATCCTGCATGTGCAGCAGGTTAACGATGTCATTGCGGGTGGTTTCATCCGCCGTCGCGGTCAGTGCCATCACCGGTAATTCCGGGAAGCGCTGACGCATCTTTCCGAGTGCGCCATATTCCGGACGGAAATCGTGGCCCCACTGGGAAATGCAGTGCGCTTCGTCCACTGCCAGCATCGCGGGCTGCCAGTGCGCCAGACTTTCCAGGAAGTTATCCATCATCAGGCGTTCGGGAGCGATATAAAGTAGCTTAACCCGACCGGTACGGCAGTCTGCCATCACCGTCTGCTGCTGATCGCGCGTCATGGTGGAGTTGAGATACGCTGCCGCCACGCCATTCGCCAGCAGCTGATCGACCTGATCTTTCATCAGAGAGATCAGCGGTGACACCACCAGCGTCAGTCCCTCGCGCACCAGCGCCGGAATCTGATAACAAAGCGATTTCCCCCCGCCAGTGGGCATCACCACCAGGCAATCGCGCCCGCTTAGCGCCTGATGAATGATCGTCTGCTGACCGGGACGAAAATGCTGATAGCCGAAGGTATCCTGCAATACCTGCTGCGCCAGCGCTTCCTGATTGAGAACTGCCGAGGTTGCCACGCGATTCCTGTCTTACGTTTGAGATTAGAACAAGTCGTTAAGCGTTACACCCACACCCAGACGCGTCTGGCGATGGTTGTAATCGATCAGTGATTCACCGTAACCGCTAAATACCTGAGTATAGAAGCGAACGTGTTCAGTGATAGGGTAGCTCCAGCCCATTGTCGCGCCGCCATAACCGCTGTTCCAGTTATAGTTGCCCTCAACGCTGAAAATACTGTCGCCTAGCCGGTAGCCCACTTTGGCACGGTAATAACCCATGTATTTGGTGATATCAGGATTATCATCGCTGCTCTCCCCTTCCGGGATGCGATACCAGGGTTTGATTTCCGCCAGGAAGTTACCGTTCTCCGCCATCAGACGCGCATAAACACGGTTCCAGCTGCGCGAAGTCGGATCGCTTCGTCCATTGGACTGATGATTCAGACCCACTTCAACATCCCGTAAGGTCCAGCCCGCCAGTGAATAGTCGGTTGCCCAGCCGAGGAAGATCTGGGGTTCATAGTTGGTTTCGCGGAATGGCGAAGACTCCGCGCTATTCGACAGCTGCCACCAGGAACGCTGTGTATAAGAGGCCGCCAGGACGGAGTTGTCGCCCAGAATACCGCGCCATAACGGAAATGCCAGACTGAGCTGGAATTTCACTTCATCTTTACGGGCATTTTCTCCCCAGTTATAGGATGAGATCGCCTCTTTATTCAGATCGCTGGTATAGGTGTAGAGCAGATAGTTGTTCTCGTAAGGATAGAGAACAAACGGGTTGTCGTGCTTCTCCAGCAGGTTAGCAATAATGCTGCCCTGGACCTGTGGCGCGTCATGAACCTCTTTAATCTGGGCTTCATCCGCCTGCGCCAGCGCAGGAAATATCAACATTGCCGCCAGCAAGGCGCGATGCTTACGCATAGAATTCTCCGGTGAGCAACTGCGTATCAGAATAACTGAAAGGGTGTCGTAAAAAGCAGGCCATTCTACACACAAATGGCAGCGAGCATGAGTGCTGATTTCTTAAACTGGAAACACCCTCGCAGGCGTCATAGAATACACAACTCATTAACGTTCCGCGCCCCTCTGGCCCGATTTTTTCAGGACACATCATCATGTCATCACCCGTGCTGACACAGCAGGACGCTCGTAAGCTGGTCGGCGAAATTTTCGTTTATCACATGCCGTTTAATCAGGCGCTGGGCCTGGAGCTGCTGCGCCTTGACGCAGACTACGCAGAGATCAGTTTCAATAACAAAACCATGCTGGTAGGTAACCAGGCACAGCAGATTCTGCACGGCGGTGTTATCGCCTCGGTACTGGATGTCGCTGCGGGCATGGTCTGCGTCAGTAATGCGCTAACCCGTCAGGAGAGCATCACTGAGGAGGAGCTGCGCCAGCGTCTGTCGCGCATGGGCACCATTGATATGCGTGTCGACTATTTACGTCCCGGACGCGGTGAACGCTTCATCGCCACCAGCAGCCTGCTGCGTGCCGGTAACAAAGTCGGAGTGGCTCGGGTGGAGCTGCACAATCAACAGGGCGACTACATCGCTACGGCGACTGCCACCTATCTTATCGGCTAACCACGACACTGAATGGATCGCATATGGATACGCAACAAACCCGGCAGGGCGTTGGCTTTGCACTGGGCGCTTACTTTATCTGGGGCATTGCGCCCGCCTATTTCAAGCTAGTGAAACAGGTTCCCGCGACAGAAATCATGACGCATCGCGTGATCTGGTCTGCGCTCTTTATGCTGTTGCTGATTACCCTGAGCCGCAGCTGGCCCGGTGTACGCAGCGTATTGCGCCAGCCCCGAAAAGTGCTGATGCTGGCGCTGACAGCAGTGACGATCGGCGGCAACTGGCTGCTGTTCATCTGGGCGGTCAACAATCAGCATATGCTGGAAGCCAGCCTCGGTTACTTTATTAACCCGCTGATTAACGTGGTGTTCGGCATGCTGTTTCTGCGCGAACGCTTTCGTCGCCTGCAGTGGCTGGCCGTACTGCTGGCAGCCGTCGGCGTGCTGGTGCAGCTGTGGCAGTTTGGATCGTTACCGATTATCGCGCTGGGCCTGGCGCTGAGCTTTGCCCTCTACGGTCTTTTGCGCAAAAAGATTCAGGTCGATGCGCAGAGCGGTATGCTGATTGAAACCCTGTGGCTGTTCCCGCTGGCGGCGATTTACCTGTTTGGCTTTGCCGACAGCGCCACCAGCCATTTATCGGCTAACCCGCTGAGCCTCAACCTGAAGCTGATTGCGGCCGGCATTGTTACCACCATTCCACTGATGCTGTTTGCGGCGGCCTGCAGCCGACTGCGACTCTCCACCGTGGGCTTCTTCCAGTACCTCGGCCCGACGCTGATGTTTGTCCTGGCGGTGGTGTTTTACGGTGAAACCATCACGCCAGACAAGCTGGTGACCTTTGCCTTCATCTGGCTGGCGCTGCTGGTGTTTGTCTGCGATGCGGTGGCGTTTTCATTCCGCTCCCGTTCCCGTGCGCGCGTAGCGTGAAATAAAGCGCGCTAAAGCCGGGCCGGTCAGCAGGATGGTAAAGAGACGCAACGTCTGCATCGCCATCACAAACGCCATATTGACCTGCGTGCCTGCAGCAATAATCGCCACCGTGTCCAGTCCGCCTGGACTGGTGGCGAGATAAGCCGTCATCAGATCGATATCCAGCATTCGGGTCAGCATCCACGCCAGCCCGCCACACAACAACATCAACCCGAAGATCGAGGCCAGCATTTGCGGCAGCGTGCGCAGTGCCAGCAGAAAAATCGGGCGGGTGAAACGCAGTCCCACGCTCCAGCCAATCAGCGCATAGGCCACGGCCAGCAACCATTCCGGCACCTGTAATATCGCGATATGACTGCTGTTCAGTGCCGCACCCGCCAGTGCGGGCAGCAGCAACGCGCCAGAAGGAATGCGCAGTCGTGTGCCCAGCCATGCGCCCAGCAGCATGACGACCAGGGTAATGGCAAAACCGCGATTCAGCGCCGGAAACCAGAGCAGCGACACGCTGTGTGCTTCATCGCCCAGCCCGATGCGCGCCACCAGCGCGGCCGCCGAGGCGACAAACAGCACCCGCAGATACTGCATAAACGCCACCAGCCGGACGTCAGCGCCAAAGTCACCCGCCATCGCCACCATGGCCGATGCTCCCCCCGGCGACGATCCCCATGCGCCGGTCGGGCCAGGCAGATGACTGAAGCGCACCAGCAGAAAACCGGACAAGCCACTGGCCGCCAGCGTCAGCAACAGCACCGCCAGTACGATCGGCCAGTCCTGAATCAGCGGTGTCAGAATCGAAGGTGACAGGCTTTGCGCAATCATGCAGCCCAGAACGGCCTGAGCAACCAGGAAGAACCGTTTATCAATGCGCAGCGTGGCACCTGATAGCCCCATCACCACGCCCACGATCATCGGTCCCAGTAACAGCGCGGCAGGCACATGAAAATAGTGCAGCACCGCACCCAGCAACACTGAGACCAGCAACAGCAGCGTCCACTGCGCGCGCAACGAAAAAGCGTCCATAAGAAGTTAATTATTTGTAAAAAAAGGAGGGTCAGAGTACGCAGAAACGGGGATGAGAGCCAGCAAAACGGGCCATCTAAGATGGCCCGTGGCTGTTTTAAAGCCAGTTTTTACGCTTGAAGTAGAGATAAGGTGCCAGTCCGGCAAGAATCATCAGGCCGATAGCCGCAGGATAACCAAAGCTCCACTTCAGTTCCGGCATAAACTCGAAGTTCATCCCGTAGCTGGAAGCCACCAGCGTTGGCGGCAGAAATACCACGGAGACCACGGAGAAGATCTTGATGATGCGGTTCTGCTCGATATTGATAAAGCCCATTGCCGCCTGCATCAGGAAGTTCACCTTCTGGAACAGCGATTCGTTATGCGGCAGGAGCGATTCGATATCGCGCAGAATTTCACGTGCCTGCTCCAGCTGATTGCCCGGCAGGCGCGCTTTACGCACCAGGAAGTTCAGCGCGCGCTGGGTATCCATCAGACAGAGGCGCACTTTCCAGCCGATATCTTCCAGTTCCGCTAACCGCGACAGCGCCTGATCGTACTCTTCGCCCTGCTGACCTTCCATGATCACCCGGCTGAGTTTCTCCAGCGCGCTGTAGATGTTCTCGATTTCATCGGCAAGCTGTTCGATTTTGGTTTCAAACAGGTCGAGCAGCAGCTCAAAGGCATTGCCGTCGATCAGCGTCTGGTTACGGGCGCGCATACGATAGAGGCGAAAAGCGGGCAGTTCGCGTTCGCGCAGTGTATAGAGGCGGCCTTCACGGATGGTGAACGCCACAGTAGAGTTACCGGCGTGATCGTCAGCATCTTCATAGAAGAAGAAGGAGTGAATATGCAGACCATCTTCATCTTCGAAGAAACGTGCTGAGGCCTCAATGTCTTCCAGCTCAGGCCGTGTTGCCAGGCTCTGACCCAGTTCTGACTGCACCCGATCACGTTCGCCCTCTTCCGGTTCAATAAGATCGACCCAGACGGAGGTGGTCAGTTTGTCGTTTTCGTCTTCCAGCTCCAGTCGCGTCAGGCGGCTGTGATCCAGTTTAAATGCGCTCAGCATAGCAATACTCCCCATTGCAGACTAAATGGGACAAGGCAGTCCGCCGTTCCTCAACATAGAACGTACGGCCTGAACACGGAAACAGAGTTTCAGAGATAAATCAGTGCTGACTCGTGCGACGGAATCAAAAAGGGAGGTCGCTGATAACCGCTAAGGCTACCCGCGTAAAGAGGTAGCCTTAGATGTTATTCCTGGTATCCAGGTCATCGAGCCAGCATCGACTGGGCGTGTCCAAGGCATTGTCCTCTCATGATAATAGTGGGCGCATGTTACGCTGAGACGAAAAAGCCGTCAACCGCACGCTAAAGCGTTTCCAGCTTCGCGTAAGCCGCCACCAGCCACTTGATTCCCTGCCCCTGAAACGCCACCTGCAGGCGGCTGTGTTCACCGCTGCCTTCCAGATTAATGATGGTGCCTTCGCCAAATTTCGCGTGATGAACACGCTGACCCAGCGCGAATCCGCTGTCATTTTTGGTCACCGGGGCACCCATCCGCTGATGGTTTACCGGACGGCTCACGCTGGCGCGCAGACGCACTTCTTCGATGCACGCTTCGGGCAGTTCGCCGATGAAACGGGAAGGCCGGTGATACACTTCCTTACCATAGAGTCGGCGGGTTTCAGCGTAGGTCAGCGTCAGCTTCATCATGGCACGTGTTACGCCGACATAAGCCAGACGACGCTCCTCTTCCAGACGTCCGCCTTCATCCAGCGACATCTGGCTCGGGAACATCCCCTCTTCCATGCCGACAATAAAGACCTGGCTAAACTCCAGCCCTTTCGCCGAGTGCAGCGTCATCAACTGAACCGCATCCTGCCACTTGTCCGCCTGACCTTCACCCGCTTCAAGGGCGGCATGGGACAAGAAGGCCTGCAGCGGCATCAGATCTTCATCTTCGTCCTGATAGCTGAACTGGCGTGTTGCCGTCACCAGCTCCTCAAGGTTTTCGATACGCGCCTGGCCCTTCTCACCTTTTTCCTGCTCATACATCAGCCACAGGCCTGAGTCTTTAATGACCCGGTCAGTCTGAACATGCAGCGGTAAATCGGCGGTTTCGGTAGCCAGTGAATCGACCAGCTCACAGAAGCGTTGCAGCGCAGACGCGGCACGGCCAGCCAGCGCGCGGCTTTGCAGCAGTTCGCGCGTGGCCTGCCACAACGTCATCTGACGCTCACGGGCGGTCTGACGCACCACGTCGAGCGTGCGATCGCCCACGCCACGTGTCGGGGTATTTACCACGCGCTCAAAGGCCGCGTCGTCATTGCGGTTCGCCATCAGACGCAGATAGGAGAGCGCATCTTTGATCTCCTGGCGTTCGAAGAAGCGCATGCCGCCATAAATACGGTACGGCATGCTGCTTTGCAGCAGCGCCTCTTCCAGCACACGCGACTGGGCGTTGCTGCGATAGAGAATGGCGCAGTCGTTGAGCGCGCCGCCGTTCTCCATCCAGACCTTGATGCGGTTAACCACAAAGCGTGCTTCATCCAGCTCATTAAAGGCGCAATAGATAGAGATTGGCTCACCATCGCTGCCTTCAGTCCAGAGCTCTTTACCCAGGCGGCCATTGTTGTTGGCGATCAGGGCATTGGCGGCTTTCAGGATGTTATTGGTTGAGCGATAGTTCTGCTCCAGACGAATGGTTTCCGCGCCAGGGAAATCCTGCAGGAAGCGCTGGATATTCTCGACCTGCGCGCCGCGCCAGCCGTAGATAGACTGGTCATCATCGCCTACGATGATCACACGACCGCTGTCACCCGCCAGCATCCGAATCCAGGCGTACTGAATGTTGTTGGTATCCTGAAACTCATCCACCAGCACGTTGGTAAAACGTTCGCGGTAGTGATTAAGAATGTGCGGCTTGTTGAGCCACAGCTCATGGGCGCGCAGCAGCAGCTCAGCGAAATCGACTAGACCGGCGCGATCACAGGCTTCCTGATAGGCCTGATAAATGCGCAGCCAGGTCTGCTCAATCGGATTGCCGTAGCTTTCAATATGCTTTGGCCGCAGGCCTTCATCTTTTTTGCCGTTGATGTACCACATGCCCTGACGCGCAGGCCACTGCTTGTCATCAAGGTTCATGGATTTAATCAGGCGCTTAAGCAGACGCAGCTGATCTTCACTGTCGAGGATCTGAAAATCCTGCGGCAGACCGGCATCAAGATGGTGAGCGCGCAGTAAACGGTGCGCCAGGCCGTGGAAGGTGCCGATCCACATCCCGCCCTGACTGGTGCCGATCAGATGCTCGATACGGTGACGCATCTCCGCGGCCGCTTTGTTGGTAAAGGTCACCGCCATAATTGAATAGGGAGAGCAATTCTCCACCGACATCAGCCAGGCAATGCGATGCACCAGCACCCGCGTTTTACCACTGCCCGCGCCTGCCAGCACCAGCAGGTTACTGCGCGGAGCCGCAACGGCAGCGCGCTGATTGTCATTCAAACCATCGAGCAGTTCAGAAACGTCCATAAGCACCGTTTACCAGAGAAAAAGCGTCGTCGTCGCGCTGATTATTCCGCCTGCCGCAAGACAGTATCGCTGCCCGTCAGGCGGCGACACAGATGCCAGATGAGTGACGGCGGCAAAGCAGAAAAGAGGAGACGACTGGATAAATTTACAGCCATTATAGCAGTGAGGTGAGTGATGCCAACCGCGAAATTTCGACATGCGGCAACAGGCGCGCATCCGGGATATGCATCAGGTTGCCCTGCCGCAGGTTAATCCAGCAGGCCTGCAGTCCGCAGCGCAGTGAGCCCGCGACATCGGTTGTGAGGTCATCACCGACATGCAGAATATGATGTGGTGCGATATCAAGGCGTTGCGCGGCAAGCTGATACATATCCTGCCACGGCTTGGCGCGCCCATCCGGCCCGGCCCGCAGCGTAAACTGAAAGTAGTGCGCAATGCCCATTTTTTCCGGGCAGGCGTTACCGTTGGTGACCGCCACCAGCGGGATTTTTTCCGCCAGCGCTTTCAGCGTCTGATGCGTCTCATCCGGCATCTCGACCTGGCTCCGCCACTGATGAAAGACCGCCATGACATCTGCCGCGCCCGCTGTCGCTTCAGCAGCCGAGAGGCCGACATTCAGCATCGCCAGCTCTACCGAACGGCGTCGCCACTCCGACACATCATGATAGATTTCAGGCTCACGCTGAAGCAGTTCGTCACGCAACTGCTGATAATCCTGCGGCGTGAAGTCACGCAGCGCCGGATGAAAAGCCTGCAACGCTGCATGGGACTCCAGCGTGGTACGACGAATCACCGGGTAGTTATCGTAGAGCGTGTCATCAAGGTCGAAGCTCATAGCTTTAATGGCCGATAGCGGACGATAAAACTTCATTCGTTCTTTCCTCGTTTGGCGCGGGGATGCGCAGCATCATACACCGAAGCCAGATGCTGGAAGTCGAGATGGGTGTAGATCTGGGTCGTCGACAGATTCGCATGCCCCAGTAACTCCTGCACGGCGCGCAGGTCGCCGCTGGACTCCAGCAGATGGGTGGCAAAAGAGTGGCGCAACTTATGCGGATGGATATGGCTCGCCAGACCCTGTCTGATGCCCCATTCGGCAAAGCGCTTCTGTACGTTGCGGGGCGAAATGCGGTTGCCGCGTGTCGACAGAAACAGCGCATCATCCTGGGCACCGAACGTTTCACGCAGCGGCAGCCAGTGCTGGATCCAGGTGACGGCCGTGCGGCCAATCGGAACCCGGCGCTCTTTGCTGCCCTTACCCACGACCCACACTTCACCGGAATCGAGATCGACATGGCGGCAATCCATATTGACCAGTTCGGAGAGACGCAGACCGCCGCCATACATCACTTCCAGCATCGCCCGGTCGCGCACCGCCAGCGGATCGTCAAGGTCGATCTCCAGCAGCTGATTCACTTCATCAACATCAATATTTTTGGGCAGATGCCGTGCTTTACGTGGCGTCATTACCCCTTTGGCAGGATTAGCGGAGAGCAAACCCTGACTCACCTGCCAGTCGAGGAAACTGCGCAGCGCAGAGAGGCGCAGCGCCAGGCTGCTGGCAGAGAGTCCGGCACGACGGCTACGCGCCGCCATGCTGCGCACCTGCGCGGGTTCCAGCTGTGCCCAGCTGCTGAGCTTCATCTCGTCAGCAATCGCCACCAGCGCGGCAAGCTGTCGCGCATAACTGCTCTGGGTTAACGGACTCAGCTGGCGCTCCACTTTCAGGTAGCGCAGGAATCCGTCGACAGCCTCCAGCAGCGTGCTACTCATGCGCGCTCGACCCAGCGGGAAAGCAGATCAGGCATCATCTGCGACAGGTGCTGCAACAGCAGTGTCCCCATACCCGACTGGTAGTGCTGGCTGTCGCGACTGCTGAACACCAGCACGCCGAGATCGCCCTCTTCGCCCATCAGCGACATGGCCACCGAACCGATCGCTTTTGCCTGCGGCAGCAGCAGCAGCAGTTCCGGGCCATTAATGTTGCCGAGATAGTGATGCTGGTTACCGAAGCGCTGAATACGCAGCGGTTCAAACGCCTGACGCGACAGGCTCAGCTGAAAGAAATCGGAAGGCGCGCCCAGCAGCCATTTATCACTAAACAGCCGCACATTGGCACCTGCCAGGCCCAATTCACGTGCCCAGCGGTGCAGTCGGTTGAGCATATCCTGCAGCGAATCAGCCGCTGCCAGATGACTTTCCAGCGACAGCAGACGGTCAAACAGTTCGTGGTTAGCGCTGGCCTGCTCCATCAGCAGCGTGATCTCTTCTTCCAGCCGCTGAATGTGGTTGCGTTGCCGCGCCATGTGCCACTCGACCAGCGACACGCTGCCGCGCACCGGATGCGGCACCGCCATCTGTTCAACTGCGCGGGCATTGCGGATAAAGAAATCGGGATTCTGCCGCAGATAATCACTGACGGCCTGATCGTCCAGCAGAACCGAACTGTCAGTCTGCTCTTCGATATTTTTCATAGATGAATAAACCCATCGTAGACGTGTGTCGCAGGCCCGGTCATATAGAGCGGCTGACCGGCACCTTTCCAGGAGATATGCAGCGTTCCACCAGGCAGATCGACACGGACGTTAGGTGCCAGAATGCCCTGCTGAATGCCGCATGCAACGGCAGCACAGGCGCCACTGCCGCACGCCTGTGTTTCACCCGCGCCGCGTTCATAGACGCGCAGGCGGATATGTTCGGGATTGATGATCTCCATAAAACCCACATTGACGCGATCCGGGAAACGCTCATGGCTCTCCAGAATCGGGCCCAGCAGTTCAACCTGCGCGGTTTTCACACTTTCAACCTGGATGACGCAGTGAGGATTACCCATCGACACCGCACCCAGCATTACCGTCTGTTCGGCAACGCGCAGCAGATAGAGGTTTTCGGCTTTGTTGGCGCGGAACGGCACCTGCTGAGGCTCAAAGTTGGGCTCGCCCATGTTCACGCGCACCTGGTCATCCGGCGTCACGGTCAGGACCATACGGCCATTTTGCGTACTGACCCGGATATCGGTCTTGTTGGTCAGCCCTTTGAGCTGAACAAAGCGGGCAAAACAGCGCGCACCGTTACCGCACTGAGCCACTTCACTGCCGTCGGCGTTGAAAATGCGATAGTGGAAATCGAGATCGGGATCGTAAGGGGGTTCAACAATCAGCAGCTGATCAAATCCGATCCCCAGATGACGATCGGCCAGCCGGCGGATCAACTCCGGCGAAAAAAAGACGTTTTGTGTCACTGCATCCACAACCATAAAATCGTTGCCGAGACCGTGCATTTTGGAGAACTGCATTTTTTGCTCCGCCGGATAAGCCATCAGATTAGTTCGCTTGTACGCCTGAGTTGCCGGTAACCAGTCCGCCCACATCGGCTTTTTTGGCATCCGCTTTCTGGCGTTCGGTCGGCGATTGTTGTTTCTTCGGCTGATCCTTCGGCGGGAAGTAAAGCGGTCCTTTCAGACCACAACCTGCAAGGCTGGTTACAGCCAGTGTCACGGCCAACAGGCTTATTACTTTCTTCATTCTTTATGCTCTTCATGTCCTTTACCTGGATGCTTATCATCGCAGTTGAAGGTGGAAAAGCAACAGGAAATCCCCGCTAATAGCGTGAACCGGGTGACAAGCCAGAAAGATAGCGGCCACCTGCAGAGCGCAGGCAGGCCGTCAGCATCAATGCACCTGATAGCGCGGTTGATAGTCGCTGTTGTCGTTGTCAGGCTGCGTCGTACACAGCTGCGTCAGCGTCTGACTACGGAACGGAATCACCTGGAATCGCTCACCCGTGTTCACAATCTGATAGAACTGCGGCAGGTTAAAGTTGATAAAGCTCGACCCATAGGTGAAGCGATCGTGCGATGAGGAGTAGAACCGACTGACGTCGCGCACCAGCTCCTCTTTGCTGCCTTCACAGTGGTGATAGACCTCAACCCGATTCGTCTCATCAAGAATGTAGATATTGAAGCCGCGCTCATCCGTGGTGTTTTCAAAGAAGAACTGAATGATGCCTTCGCTGGCATAGCCGTTAACAACGGGTGGCAGCGGCGTCTGATTCGTTTCGACTTTAATAGAGAGTCCATGCAGCTTGTTGTTGGAGATCGCGCCATAAAACTCAACGGCATTTTCCAGCTTCTGCACAGAAACACTCATACGTTCAAAGAACAGACCCCAGGTCTGGCCTGCCATGCGCAGCGCTTTAAAGCGGCCCGGCTCCTGACGTGTGCTGGAAAGGCGCAGCTCAATGCACTCTGAGACCAGCTGCTGCACGCGCGTGCGGATCAGACCGCGCAGGTGCTGGCTGTAGCAGAACACTTCCACCGTATCCGGCGGTGCGGCATCCTGATGCATCTTGCCAAGAATGGTTTTCAGTCCTTCGATCATCGCCTGTTCGCCGCTGAAATGCAGTGTACGCACCTCATTCCAGGAGTTGCGATAGAGCAGATCGATACTGCCAATCAGGCACTGCTGCTGCTGACCAAAGCTAAAAACATCCAGCTTGCGGAAGTCGAAGTGCACCACCTGGTTGCGGAAGGCCGCTGTCGGGTCATGCTCAAGGTTAACAATAATCGCCAGGTGACGAATTTCACACGGGCTGTAGAGCGCTTTTGGTGTCGGCGAAGGCAGACGCAGCGGGAAGTGGCTGGAAACATCGTTGACCAGCTCCTGCAGACGCGCCAGATCGCAAATCTCATTGCCTTTAATATGCAGCCGGGTTTTGCGGGTCAGCAGACCATTAAACCACGCCCACGCCACCAGCTTGTTCAGGTAGCGGTTATATTCCAGCGGCTGATGGCTGATGATCGAATCCATATCCGGTGCCTGGTTATAGAGATACCAGCCGGAACGGTTGGCACGGCCAGGTGGGACATGAATAAAGGTCAGATTCGGTTCAGAGAGATCGGGCGAAATCTGCGGGTTCACCAGCGTCACTTTGCCCGGCAGCGCTTCAAACGCGGCATACAGTTTACGGGTTAATACACCGATATCCTGCGGGCTGGCGCTAACGCTTAAGTTATTACGGCGGGCAAAGCGGATCAGGTTGCGATAACTTTGCATCATCGCATCCAGTAATTCATTATGAGCTTCGCGCACCCGCTCAATTTTCCACTCGGCGCGGTTGTCCAGAACGGCAATCTTCTCTTCGTTCCAGCCCCACTCTTTGACCAGCTGCGATAAAATCTCGCGACGCCAGCCGGTGCGATGATGATGATCTTCGGTGCTGAGCTTTTCACACACTTTGAGATAGAAGCAGCGACGAATCAAATCAAGACGCGGCTGATCGTCAACGCTGGTGAGATAGTGCGTTACGCGTTCCAGCATCATGCAGTAAGGATCGAGTCCGAAGCAGATGATTTCGCCGTCGTGCAGGCGCTGTTTGATATCCATCGCCAGCAGCTGCGTGTTCGGGTATTCCCAGCTATAGGCTTCCAGCAGCAACGTTTTCAGTACGGCTTTATAAGGCGAGTCGATGCTTTTATAGAGCTGCCACAGACTGGCACCAAAATACTCTTCAGCAGACAGCGTACCGAGGCCACCCAGATCGAGCCACTCATTGGGGGTCAGCACGCCTTTCGCGTACAGCGACATCACGTAATCGTCATAGTGATGCTCTTCTTCACCCGGTACCATATTCCACAGAAGACGTTTGCCCGCCATACGAACCGCGGTACGGTAAAACTCATCCAGCAGCAAAATGTGTTGGGTGGAGCCGCAATCTTCACCGCCCAGGCTGCCGCTTTCATTGTGACGGAAGCGGTTCTCATCAATCAGGAAGAAACTGACTTCCACACCCATTGAGACGCACCACTTCTGCAATAGCGTACATTTGCGCTGCAGATTCAGGCGCTCTTCATTATCAAGCCAGGATTGATGGCAGACCCAGATATCGAGATCCGAGACGCTATTCTGGCCGACAGACGAGGTGCTGCCCATGGAGTAAATGGCGGTAATTGGCATCTCGCCTTTCGGCGCATCGGCATGGCGCAGGTCACTGTCGCCGGTGAGATCGGCCAGCAGCTGGCGCTGATTTTCATCAGGCGTGTAGAAGCTGATGCCATATGGAACGCTACCTTCAAGGTAACCCGGCATCTGAGGATGTTGATAATGTAATAAGGTTGGCAGCAGACTGTAGACGCGCTGAAAAGCGGGTCCCATAGCAGCCAGCGCACGATCAACGCGCAGCTGGTTGATTGCATCCAGTCTCTGTTTCAGTGTCTCAATGTAGAGGTACAAGACGTTTCGCCTGATTGTCCCAGTGTTTAAGCACCCTGTTTCCACGCTCTGCCGCTTATTAAAGTAAAAAGTGGGCAGATAATTGCTGGAAACGTGATCAATCTAACACTCGCCAGATTGACCGTAAAGAAAGTTGCGCTACTTAACAGTTTAGCACGTTCTTACCAGCTTCCCGCCTTTTCAGCGCTGGTTCCCACGTTATGGCTTGATAATCCGGGCCTGAAACCGTGCGCAGGCCCTTTTCAATCCGTTGAAACTGACAGTATTCATCCAGAGATGATAGGATATTCAGTGAACGATAAAAATGGTTAACAGCATGTTAGACAAAATTTTCAGAATTGCTACAAGACAAAGCCCGCTCGCATTATGGCAGGCACATTATGTACAGCAACGCCTCATGAGTGCCCATCCGGGACTTCGCGTTGAGCTGGTGCCTATGGTCACGAAAGGTGACATTATTCTTGATACGCCGCTGGCAAAAGTGGGTGGCAAAGGACTGTTTGTCAAAGAGCTTGAGCTGGCGATGCAGGATGGCCGTGCCGATATGGCTGTGCACTCCATGAAAGATGTGCCGGTCAGTTTCCCTGAAGGTCTGGGCCTGGTGACCATCTGCGAGCGCGACGATCCGCGCGATGCGTTCGTTTCCCATCATTATGACTCTATTGACGCGCTGCCACAGGGAGCCATTGTCGGCACCTCCAGCCTGCGTCGTCAGTGCCAGATTAGTGCGCGCCGTCCGGATCTGGTGATCCGTTCGCTGCGGGGTAATGTGGGCACCCGTCTCGGCAAGCTCGATGCCGGAGAGTATGACGCGATCATTCTGGCCGTTGCCGGGCTGAAACGCCTGGGACTGGAAGATCGCATTCGCCAGG
Source organism: Pantoea eucalypti (assembly GCF_009646115.1). Lineage (NCBI taxonomy): Bacteria > Pseudomonadati > Pseudomonadota > Gammaproteobacteria > Enterobacterales > Erwiniaceae > Pantoea > Pantoea eucalypti. The sequence continues at coordinate 3,928,281 of NZ_CP045720.1, forward strand.
CAATGCCTGCCGAAGTTTCCCTGCCCGCCGTGGGTCAGGGTGCGGTCGGCATTGAATGCCGTCTGGACGACAGCGTCTTAATTGACCTGTTACGGGCACTGAACCACGATGACACCGAAGTCTGCGTCAGAGCGGAACGCGCCATGAATACCCGCTTAGAAGGTGGCTGCCAGGTGCCCATCGGCAGTTTCGCGGTGCTGGAAGGCAATGACCTCTGGCTGCGCGGCATGGTCGGCGCACCAGATGGCCGGGTGATGGTCAGCGGCGAACGCCGGGGTCCACGCGCGCAGGCAGAACAGATGGGCATTTCACTGGCCGATGAACTGCTGAATGGCGGCGCACGTGAAATCCTGAAAGAAGTTTACCAGGGGCAGCCGCCGGCATGACCATCCTGGTGACGCGCCCGGAACCCGCAGCGGCAGAGCTGGTATCGCGCCTGCATGCCCTTGGCAAACAGGCGTGGAGCCTGCCGCTGATCGAGTTCGCACCGGGCGCTGACCTCGCCTCTCTGCCCCAGAAGCTCGCCGGACTTCATGCTGGCGACCTCGTCTTTATCCTTTCTCAGCAGGTTATTCACTACGCGCAGCATGCGATCAAAGCATGGCCCACTGAGCTGGACTATTATGCAATTGGTCGCAGCACCGCACTGGCGTTTCACACCGTCAGTGGCCAGCAGGTGACCTGGCCACATGCTCATGAAACCAGTGAGGAATTGATCCAGATAAACACGCTTCAGCAGATTTCCGGTAAACGTGCGCTGATCCTGCGAGGCGATCCCGGACTCGAGTTGCTGGCAGAGACCTTAACCCGGCGAGGTGCTGAGGTGACGTTTGCTGCCTGCTACCAGCGCTGCCAGAAGCATTATGATGGACCCGTTGAAGGCCGCCGCTGGCGCGATCGCGGCGTCTCGGTGCTGGTGGTGACCAGCGGTGAAATGTTACAACAGCTCTTTTCGCTGTTCCCCGCAGTTGATCGTGAGGAATGGCTGCTCCACTGCCGACTGATTGTCGTCAGTGAACGTTTGGCTACCCTGGCCGCTGGATTAGGCTGGCAGGATATTCAGGTAGCCGATGGTGCCGATAACGATGCGCTGCTGCGCGCGTTACGCTGAACTTTAACAATGGGATGTGCCACATATGACGGAACAAAAAGACTCCTCCGCCATGGTTGAAGAAACCACCCCAGCGGTTGACCGCTCCTCTTCCAGCAACAGCACACCACCGCGTAATGCGAAAAAGGGTGGCATGGTGTTGGGTGCCGTTGCGATTGTCATCGCGCTGGCGATGGGTGCGGGTTTATACCTTAACGGGAAACATCAGGCTGATTTACAGGCACAAACCAATCAAAAGCTGAGCGACCAGTTAAGCGCGTTGCAGCAGCAGGCCGGCAGCGATAAACAGCAGCTGACACAGCAATTAAGTAGCGCTGAAAAGGCGTTGCAGACTGCGCAACAGCAGCAGAATGCCTCAGCAAAAGAGCTGGAAACCCTGCGTGAAAAAGTAGCCGTGATCTCTGGCAACGACGTGCGCAGCTGGCTGCTGGCACAGGCGGACTATCTGGTGAAACTGGCGGGCCGCAAACTCTGGAGCGATCAGGATGTCACGACAGCCGCGGCACTGCTGAAAAGCGCCGATGCCAGCCTGGCCGACATGAACGATCCCAGCGTGATGAATGTGCGTCGTGCACTGACCCAGGATATCAGCAACCTCTCTTCCGTTACGCAGGTCGACTACGACGGGGTGATCCTCAAGCTGAATCAGTTGTCGAATAACGTTGATAATCTGCGCCTGGCCGATAACGACAGCGATGATGCACCGATGGACAGCGATGGTGGCGAGCTCTCAGGTTCGGTGCGCGAATGGCGTCAGAATCTGGTGAAAAGCTGGCATAATTTTATGGATGATTTTATTACCATCCGTCGTCGCGATAACACCGCACAGCCGCTGCTGGCACCGAATCAGGATGTATATCTGCGTGAGAATATCCGCTCGCGTCTGCTGATCGCTGCTCAGGCTGTTCCGCGTCATCAGGATGAGATTTATAAACAATCTATCGATACCGTGTCCGCCTGGGTTCGCGCCTGGTACGACACCAATGATGCCGCCACCAAAGCTTTCCTTGCCCAGCTGGATGAGCTGAGTCAGCAGAACATCAATATGGATCTGCCGGATAACCTGGAAAGTCAGCCGTTGCTGGAACAGCTGATGCAGACGCGGGTGCGCAACCTGTTAGCGCAACCTTCTGCCGCTGCTAATCAGCAGGGGGGCTAAGCATGCTTAAGGTATTTATCCTCTTTATCCTGCTGATTGCGGGCGTGGTGCTGGGACCGATGATTGCCGGTCATCAGGGCTACGTGCTGATTCAGACTGATAACTGGAATATCGAAACCAGCGTCACAGGCCTGGTCATTATCCTTATTCTCAGCCTGCTGGTGATTCTGGCCGTAGAGTGGCTGCTGCGCCGCGTGCTGCACACCGGCGCGCGAACCCGTGGCTGGTTTACCGGACGTAAACGCCGTCGCGCCCAGCGCCATACCCAGTCGGCGCTGATGAAGCTGGCAGAAGGCGACCACCGTCAGGTTGAGAAACTGCTCTCTAAAGATGCCGATCACGCTGATGTGCCTGTAGCCAACTATCTGCTGGCTGCAGAAGCTGCACAACAGCGTGGTGATGAAGCCCGTGCTAATCAGCATCTTGAGCGTGCTGCAGAGCTGTCGGAAAACAATACCATTCCGGTGGAAATCGCCCGCGCACGTATTCAGCTGGCACGTAACGAAGATCACGCTGCGCGTCATAGCATCGACCGCCTGCTGGAAGTGGCACCGCGTCACCCGGAAGTACTGCGCCTGGCCGAACAGGCGTATATTCGCACAGGTGCCTGGAGTGCGTTGCTGGATATTCTGCCGTCGATGCAGAAGTCACAGGTCGGCGATGAGCTCCATCGTGATGCCTTGCAGCAGCAGGCCTGGCTGGGTCTGATGAATCAGGCGATGGCTGATCAGGGCAGTGATGGGCTGAAGCGCTGGTGGAGCACACTGAGTCGCAAGACCCGTCAGGATACGACGTTGCAGGTCGCCATGGCGGATCATCTGATTGAGTGTGACGATCACGACACCGCACAGTCTATCGTGCTGGAAGGCCTGAAACGTCATTATGACGATCGTCTGGTACTGCTGATGCCACGTATCAAAAGCGGCAATCCCGAAGCACTGGAGAAAGCATTACGTCAGCAGATTAAACAGCATGGCGCAACGCCGTTGCTGCACAGTACGCTGGGGCAGTTGCTGATGCGTCATGGGGAATGGCAGCAGGCAGCTGACGCGCTGCAGCAGGCGCTGGCGCAGCGTCCGGATGCGTTCGATTATGCATGGCTGGCAGATGTTTATGACCGTCTGCATCGCCCGGAAGAGGCTGCAAAAATGCGCCGTGAAGGGTTGTTGCTGACGCTGAAGAATAACCCAAACGCCTGATGCGATTGTCAGACAGGATAAAGCCGGGCTCGCCCGGCTTTTTTGTGCCCAAAATCTGCCCTCCGGTTCTCGCAGGCAAAAAAAAACACCTGCCAGTGGCAGGTGTAAGATCAGGTCGGTAAGACAACCGGGAGGTACCTGACTCAACGTGGTGTCTGTTAACCCTGTAAGGCTTACGCGATACAGGCAGGCAGACAACAGGTACCGAAAATTGGCTCTGCATCATTCCCAGGTTTATGTAGCATAAGCAGACATAAGAGGTGGAATGAGCATCTACAGCAGAAGTGTTGCACAAGCCGTGCCAGGTTAAGGTTTATTTTTAAAGTGATTATAAATCAATAACTTAACCACAGTGCCAAATCTGTTCTTAGCCATGTCCGATGTTAAGTGTCGGTATCCGGCGACAGCTTGCATTTTCTCTGTCTCTTAATAGAGACAGCGAGGCCAATCTCTCTGTGAACTTAACAATAACAATGACTTATTTGTCGGCGATTCACGACGCTGCTACTCCTGCTTAAGCAACTTTAACTGACAACTGGCGAAATCAAAGCGGGAGAGCTGGCATCGAAGATTAGCAAACAGCAGCCCGTTCTCACCGCTGTGCCGGCTTCAGGGAGCATACGCCTTTCGCCAAGACGCAAAAGACGCCATCCCTGGCGGCCTCAGCGCGGGCCGTCCCTGGCCCGCGCTGCTTTGCTACAGGCGTATGCTCCCTTCGCTTCAAGTCTGGCAGACGCATCGGGAACTTACATGGACGCTTCAGACTGGTGAGAGATCTAAAGCCGGATTCATCTGACGGTGTTCCCTTCGCAGGCTCGCACTCACCGCAACATTGTTCCACAGCCTGCGCCCCTAATCTCTCGCAGAAATTTGCATCCTCTTTCTACAGACGAAAAAAAACCTGTCTTTTCAGACAGGTTTCTAAAAATGGTCGGCGAGAGAGGATTCGAACCTCCGACCCACTGGTCCCAAACCAGTTGCGCTACCAAGCTGCGCTACTCGCCGATTTTTTTAACTGTTTTGCCTGGTGCGAAGAGAGGGACTTGAACCCTCACGTCCGTTAAGACACTAACACCTGAAGCTAGCGCGTCTACCAATTCCGCCACCTTCGCGTTTCCCAGCAAAATCTGGGGTGGCTAATGGGACTCGAACCCACGACAACTGGAATCACAATCCAGGGCTCTACCAACTGAGCTATAGCCACCACAATTCTTAATGTCACAGATTTAAAACCTGCAGCATTTAAATCTCTACTGCCAACCGCGGTAAATCAACCACCGAAGCTCATGCGCACAAACGATATGGCGCGCCCGACAGGATTCGAACCTGAGACCTCTGCCTCCGGAGGGCAGCGCTCTATCCAGCTGAGCTACGGGCGCGTAGCGCCGTTGCGGATGTGCATACTAGAGATAAGCGCCCATCGTGTCTAGTGCTTTTTAAATAAAAAGACGCGTTTGATTACGCTTTGTGCACTTTCTCGACAAATAGTGCATTTCCTCTCTCACAATGCCTAAAAATGCGGCATTTATCAGCAATATCAGAGATCGCCGCGCCAGTGGTAGCGCAAATATTTAAGCAGTTTTAATTGCCTGCGCAGGCGGCTCGGTTGTCGAATCAGACGATAGAGCCACTCCAGCCCCAGTCGCTGCCAGATTTTAGGGGCGCGCTTCACATGACCGGTAAAAACATCGTAGGTTCCGCCTACGCCCATGTAGAGCGCATCAGGACAGTGCGCACGGCACGCCAGCATCAGCAGCTCCTGACGTGGCGAGCCCAGCGCTACGGTGACGAGCTTCGCACCGCTAGCCGCAATCCGGGCAAACAGCGCATCCTGATCGGCTGGCGCAAAATAGCCATCCTGCGCGCCAACAATATTCACATTCCACTGGCGGCGTAACTTATCACAGGTTTCATCCAGCACCCGCTGGCGACCACCGATAAGAAACACCGGCGTCCCTTCACGCCCGGCGCGCTCCATCAACGCTTCCCATAAATCTGCTCCCGCAATGCGCTGCACCGACGCCTGCGGATATTTTTTACGAATCGAACGTACAATGCTGATGCCATCGGCATACGCATATTCAGCCTGCGCTAACAGCGTGCGTAATCCCTCATCCCGCTCAGCGGTCAGAATCTTCTCTGCATTGATCGCTACTAAAATACCGCTGCGAACGCGCTGCGGCGGCATCAGAAAATTCACCGCCGACGGCATGTTTTCGAAGCCATACAAATCAACGCCGCGAATCCGGTACTGCGGCGTCTCAGTTAACGTTGTCATATCTTCCGTCAATCCCAGAGGTTAATCAGAGCGGGCTGTGCAACACCCGCCTGCTGCGGTCGCGAATCAAACCTGCGCGATCCAGTAACCAGAAAAGTAATTTCGCTATGCCCAGACAGGCAGCAAAAATGATGCAGAAAAACACCACGCGAGAACCGAACGCATCAAGACCTTCGCGGGCCAGCACAATCATGTTAAACACCGCGCCAAAACAGAAGCTTTGCAGGATGGCGCCGGTGTACCGGTTGGTCTCAAGGCAGCCACGCTGATAGATCGCATCAAAGGCTTTGATAATCATCCCTACCGCGACAGCACCAACTGGAATCGCCCAGACGCCGCCCATCACCACCAGCGATCCAATTAATGTGGGGGAAATCGCCAAGCCAGAATGGTTATTCAGCACTTCCCAGGTGAAGTAGTTCGCACTGTTTAACACCGCCAGCGGCCGATCCGGCCAGAGCCAGGTCGGAATGAAAACGTAGAAATCACGCCACAGCGGCGCCAGACCCTGGAACTCAATGCGGGCGTAGTTATCCAGCAGAAGAGCCAGATTCTCCCACGGTGAGAACGTATCACGCGTCAGATAGAGGAAGGTATAAAACGCTTCATCGCCCATTACGTCGAGGTTATAGCGGCGCAGCGCCAGCCAGAACATCCCCGCAATTGCCAGTACGCCCGCTGTTGCCAGCATCCACAGAGTGATCCAGCCACGGGTGATCCCGATGAACAGGAACAGGGCAAAAGCAATAATGATATTGGCGCGGGTGCCGCCCACCAGTGCGTAGGTCAGCAAACCAAAGGCCACTGTTACCACCAGGAACAGCAGCCAGTTGCGGCGCGTCGGGCTCAGAAAATAGGGGATCAACATCGCCGGAATAAAGAAGTAGAAGAAGCGCTTGAGCGCCACCCCCGAGACTTCACTGGAGAAGATCTGGTTATAGGCAGTCAGGCGGAACAGCAGAAAACCGTTGTGAATGAAAAACACAGTGACGGTTCCCAGCGCCACCAGCGCCAGAATCACGCAGGTCAGGTGCGTTTCAACCCGATTCATCTGCAGCCAGGGCTTCGCCGGTGGCGCACTGGCGGGCTTCAGCCGCACTTTATAACTGACGTAATAAATGGCGTAAAACGCCGTCGCTGACAGCAACGCCTCCAGCAGATTCTCGACCGGCACCACCTCAACATTAAAGCGAAACACCAGCACCGAGGTCAGTGGGAAGCCGAAGTAAAAGGTCAGTAAGAACAGCAGTGTGAAGAACAGATGGAAGTTAAAACGGACGCGCTTAAACTCCCGCCAGGTCAGGGTCAGAATAAAAACCAGCGACAGCATATAGACCACCAGCAGGCCGCCAAACTGCATAAGACTCATGACAACTCCCCTTCGCTGAGCTGTAACGCGGCCCGCCAGCCTGCGAGATACCCCGGCGCAAAAAAGGCGATCGCCTGTTTATCACAGCTCATCAGCTGGCGGCGTGCCTCGGCAATCACCGCAGGCGACAGCGTATCTTCGCTGAACAATACCGGAAGCTGCTGCTCAGCCACATCACGCCAGAACGGATTTTTGCGGGTCAGGATAAACGGCACGTTGGCCTGGATCAGCAGACAAAGTGTTCCCACTCCCTGCTGACGTTCAAACATAAAATAGCCGACATGACAGCGCGCCAGCAGCGCTAAATAATCATCAAACGCCAGATTTTCACGCATCAGATTCACCTGCCCGTCCGGGAACAGTGTCTCTGCTGCAGCCTGAATCTCACTGATGTACGCCTCGTTGCCTGGCGGATAGCCCAGCGGCACCTCGATACGCACCTGTGTGCCAAACTGCGCGCGAATCGCTTTTAAGCCTTCAATGTGCCGGTTACTCGGATCGCCGGAGTTGCCCAGCAGCAGCGTAAACGGCTCTGCGGGATCAGACTCAACAGCGGCGGCGGGCATTCGGGTCGGGAAATAGAGCAGTGAACCCGGCACCCTGCGATGACGCTGCTGGTAGTGATGCAGGTCGCCACGGGTCGCAAAAACCTGAGCAACGCGTCCCTGTGCTAGCCGGCGAACCAGATAGAACAGGCGAAACTTCAGGCTGCGTGAATCTTCATAGAGATCGGCACCCCAGACATGCCAGAAGATTTGGGAACGGCGCAACTTGCCACTGAGTAATGCCAGCCAGATCCACGGGTTAAACTGACCGTGGCAGAAAAAACGCTGCTGACGATGTCTGGCCCGCTGCAGCACCGCCTGCGCCAGCGCTTTCTTGCTGGTAAAGCACTCAATCTGCAATGCACTGAACGGTGCCAGGCTCTCTGGCTGCTGCGTCACTACCATAAAATGGCGTGGCGAAGCCACGGGCTGCTCAACGCTGAGTATATCGTTGAAAAAGCGCAGCACCGTAAGATTGTGGTGGGGAATGTCCGATCCCAAAACGTGAATTAAAGTCATTTTTTCCGGCAGTAAACAATAAAAGCGCCACAACACAGGGCAAAATAAGCCATATAGGTAAACATATAGGCCTGCGCCGCACCTGTCGCGCCATGTAACGGGATCAACCAGCGTGAGAACAGCGTCAGCAACAGAAACTGGCTGATCTCAGTGAGAACATAAAAGCGCAGCGAGGCTTTGGCGATAACCAGATATCCGAAAACATAGGCACCGACTTTAAAAACATCACCGCACAGCTGCCAGACGAAAAGATCGCGCATCCCGCGAAAAGCCTCAGAGAACAACAGGCTGATGGCGAAATCACGCAGCACCCAGACACCAAAACTGGCAACTGCCACGGCGGGCAGTACAAAACGCAGTGCACGGCCAATCTCGCGTGCAATGTCGCGTTTGCTCTCGAGCCGCGCCAGCGTCGGCAGCAGCCAGACGCTAAAGGTTGCGGTGATAAACTGCAGATAGGCATCCGAAATGCTGGTGACACCCTGCCACAATCCGACCTGCGCCCACCCTTCCTGCTCTGCCAGCAGGTTACGCATCAACACCCAGGCGACCGGCAGGGTCACAGCCGTGATCAGCGCCATCAGGGTATATTTTGCCAGATTACGCGCCAGCTCAGGGTGCCATTGCGGACGCAGCCAGCTCAGCGGCAGCGGTGCGCGGCGTTTCAGCATCAGTAGCGCCGGCAGCAGCAGCAAGGCCGGCACCAGTGCCAGGCCAATCAGCGCCCCCTGATAGCCACCCAGCCACCAGCAGAGCAGATAGCCCGCCACGCCAGTCAGGCTGCCGAGAATCAGTGCCAGCGCATTACCGCGCGCATCGCGATAACCCTTCAGCAGCGCCAGGGTTAAGTTGGCCCAGGCGATACCGAGCTGAAGAAAGGCGACGACGCGGATGACGCCCTGATAGCGATCATGACCAAACAGCGCGGTGCTGATGGGTGCCGCCGCCAGCAGAAACAGCAGCGCCAGCACACCGGAAAAGCCCAGCACCATTGCCGATGCCGTGCCCACCATCGCGCGCAGTTGTCCGGGCTGCTGTTGATACTGCGCCACATAGGTGGTGACGCCATTGAAGATGCCCGCGCCCGCCAGCACACCCAGCACGGTGATCAGCTGACGAAAGTTCCCCGCCTGGCCGACACCCTCGGGTCCGAAACTCACCGCCAGCAGTTTGACCACCAGCAGACCAGCCACAATTTTTACCAGCGTGGACGATGCGGTCCACACTGAGGCTCTGGCCAATGACATCAGGAAAAGAAGCTCAGCAGTGAGCTGATAACCGTGCTCTGATTATTATCGGACAGGTTATAGAACAGCGGCAGGCGCAGCAGACGTTCACTTTCCTGCGTGGTATAGCGATCGTCGCCGACAAACTGCGAGAAACGCTCACCGGCTGGCGAACTGTGCAGCGGAATATAGTGGAACACCGTCAGTATCTCAGCTTCTTTCATCCAGTTGATCAGCGCCTGGCGATCGTCCTGATCGCGCAGTTTGATATAAAACATGTGCGCATTGTGTTCACAGCTGGCGGGGATCACCGGCAGGCTGATACGTCCCTGGGCCGCCAGCGGCTGGAGTGCGTCGTAATAGCGCTGCCAGATGCGTAACCGCTGCTGGTTGATGCGCTCAGCGGCTTCCAGCTGCGCCCAGAGATAGGCCGCCTGCAGATCGGCCATCAGGTAGCTCGACCCCATATCGCGCCAGGTATATTTATCGACCTGACCCCGGAAGAACTGGCTGCGGTTGGTGCCTTTTTCCCGCACGATCTCGGCGCGCTCGACCAGGCTGGCGTCGTTAATGAGTGTCGCGCCACCTTCGCCACCGGCGGTGTAGTTCTTGGTTTCGTGAAAACTGAAGCAGCCAATATGACCAATGGTGCCCAGGGCGCGCCCTTTGTAGCGTGACATCACGCCCTGCGCCGCATCTTCGATCACAAACAGCTTATGCTTTGCCGCCAGCGCCATAATGGTGTCCATTTCACAGGCCACGCCTGCGTAATGCACCGGCACAATGGCGCGGGTTTTTTCAGTGATAGCGGCTTCGATCAGCGTTTCATCGATGTTCATGGTGTCCGGGCGCACATCGACAAACACGATGCGCGCGCCGCGCAGCACAAAGGCATTAGCGGTCGAGACAAAGGTGTAGCTCGGCATGATCACTTCATCGCCGGGCTGCAGATCGATTAACAGCGCCGCCATCTCCAGCGAAGCGGTACAGGAGGGAGTGAGCAGCACTTTTTTGCTACCGAAACGCTGCTCCATCCACTGCTGACAGCGACGGGTAAATCCGCCGTCACCGCACAGCTTGCCGCTGTTCATTGCCGACTGCATATAATCAATTTCTGTGCCCACAATCGGGGGCGCATTAAATGGAATCATGACCTTTCCTGTAAAACCAGTAGGCGGTGCTGTCGAGCCGGGCACCGCTGCGTAAATAGAGGCGCATCGCCGTGAGATTACTCATCTGGGTGGCAACCCGAAGCTGAGCCAGCTGTCTTACCCGCGCCCAGTCCGCCGCCGCCAGCATCAGTCGCTGACCCACGCCCTGGCCCTGCGCGTCAGGCAGCACGCCCAGCAAACCGATTCGCGCATCGCCGTCTGCCGCGCGCAGCGAAACAAAACCCTGCAACTGACCGGTGGCGTCACTGGCTACCAGGCACTGGTCGTCAAATGTGCCGCGCACCGCATTTTCAATCCACTGCGCATAGAAGCGACCGCTGGCGTCCGGCGCATACCAGGGCGCGCGAAAACGGCTCTGGCTGAAGAGCTGAGATGCGGCATCGCGCAATGGCGGAATTTGTGCGTCGCGCGCAATGCGAATCCCCGCCTGACGTTCCGTCTCTTTAATCGCCAGCGTCAGGTCTGCCTCGCCTTCTGCCAGCTGAAACTGATGCTGCTGCAGCGTATCAATCAGTGCCGTCTCGCTGGCAGCGACTTTCATCTGTATCAGTGCACAGGGATGCCGCAGCGCCTGCTCCAGCGGCGTCTCGCCCTGCGGCTCCAGCCGCACGGTATCAACACCGAAGAATGTGCTCTCCCAGCTAAGGGGATTAATATTGACGTGGACGGGCATGTAATAAATCCAGCAGGTATTGGCCATAGCCAGTTTTTGTCAGCGCTTCACCCGCGGCGCGCAACTGGTCATCGCTGAGCCAGTTGTTACGCCAGGCGATCTCTTCCAGGCAGGCAATTTTAAAGCCCTGACGTTTTTCTACCGTCTGCACAAACATGCTGGCTTCCACCAGGCTGTCGTGTGTCCCGGTATCCAGCCAGGCAAAGCCTCGTCCCAGCAGTTCGACTGTCAGCTCACCGCGCTCCAGATACATCTGGTTGATGGCGGTGATTTCCAGCTCACCCCGCGATGAAGGCTTAACCTGCTTCGCGAATTCGATAACCTGATTGTCATAGAAGTAGAGGCCGGTGACCGCCCAGCGCGATTTCGGCTGCTGTGGCTTCTCTTCAATCGAGATCGCCTTAAAGTTATCGTCAAACTCCACCACACCGAAACGTTCCGGGTCCATAACCTGATAGCCAAACACCGTTGCACCACGATTCTGTTCGACCACTTTCCGCAGCTTGGGGCTGAAGCCCTGACCAAAATAGAGGTTATCACCGAGCACCAGGCAGCAATTGTCATCGCCGATAAAGGATTCGCCGATGATAAAGGCCTGTGCCAGTCCATCGGGACTGGGCTGCACCGCATAGCTGAGGCGAATACCAAATTCACTGCCATCACCCAGCAGGCGTTCAAACTGCGCCCGATCCTCCGGCGTGGTGATCAGCAAAATGTCGCGAATCCCGGCCAGCATCAGCACGGAAAGCGGATAGTAGATCATCGGTTTGTCGTAGACCGGCAGAAGTTGCTTTGATACTGCCCGGGTTATCGGGTGTAACCGCGTGCCCGATCCTCCCGCTAAAATGATGCCTTTCATCGCTGCTCCTTACGCGGGTTTATTGCGATAAGCCGAGGCGTTCACCCTGATAACGACCATCCAGAATGGCCTGCCACCAGGCGGGATTCGCCAGATACCATGCCACGGTTTTACGCATGCCGCTTTCAAAGGTTTCCTGTGGCACCCAGCCAAGTTCATGCGCAATTTTACTGGCATCAATGGCGTAGCGCTGATCGTGACCAGGGCGGTCAGCGACATAGGTAATCAGGTCGCGGTAATGCGCCAGCCCTGCGGGTTTCTGCTCTGCTGCCAGCTCTTCAAGAAGGCTGCAAATCGTCTCGACCACCTCAATATTGCGACGCTCGTTATGACCGCCAATATTATAGGTCTCGCCGGGCTTGCCATAGCTGACCACCTGGTAGAGTGCACGGGCATGATCTTCAACGTAGAGCCAGTCGCGAATCTGCTGCCCGTTACCGTAAACCGGCAAGGCCTTACCGGCCAGCGCATTGATGATGGTCAGCGGGATCAGCTTCTCCGGGAAATGGCACGGGCCGTAGTTGTTTGAGCAGTTGGTGACCAGCGTGGGCAGACCATAGGTTCGTAGCCAGGCACGCACCAGATGGTCGCTGCTGGCCTTGCTGGCGGCGTAAGGACTGCTTGGCGCATAAGGGGTGGTTTCGGTGAAATACGCCTGGCTGTCATGCAGATCGCCAAAGACTTCATCGGTCGAGATATGGTGGAACAGAAAGGCCCTTTTACGCGCGTCATCCAGCGTTTGCCAGTAAGAACGCGCAGCCTCCAGCAACTGCCAGGTCCCGACAATATTGGTTTCGATAAAAGCCGCCGGCCCGTCAATCGAGCGATCAACATGGCTTTCAGCGGCAAGATGCATCACGCAGTCGGCCTGATGACGGGCAAACACCTCATCAAGTGCCGTACGGTCACAGATATCGACCTGCTCAAAACAGAAGCGGTCCGAGTTGGCCACACTGGCGAGTGACGCCAGATTTCCCGCGTAGCTGAGTTTATCGACCACCACGACCTGATGTTCGGTTTCTGCGATCAGAAAGCGCACCAGAGCCGAACCGATAAAACCGGCACCGCCCGTGATCAAAAAGCGCTTCATCGCCACACGCCTTTGGTATCGACAATCCAGTTCTGCTGAACATCGGCGGCGTTAATCGCGCGGAAGGCACGGTGATCGACCAGCATCACCAGAATATCGGCCTGAGCCAGCGCCTGCTCGCAGGAGACCAGTTCGGCGTTATCAGCCAGCGAGTCCGCAAGCTGCTCGATGTGAGGTTCAACCACCCAGGTCTTGCCACTGTGCCACTCTGCAATTTTCTGGGTCACGCCCACGGCCGGGCTCTCGCGCAGGTCGTCAATGTCAGGTTTAAAGGCCAGACCAAAGCAGGCGATAGTGACCTCGCTGGCGCGCTTGCCGGTTTGAGTCAGGCAATCCGCCAGCGCGGTTTTCACCTGGTCCAGCACCCACTGCGGCTTGGCGTCATTCACCTCACGCGCGGTGCGGATCAGGCGTGCCAGTTCAGGATTCTGCGCCACAATAAACCAGGGATCGACGGCGATACAGTGACCCCCCACGCCGGGACCGGGTTGCAGAATATTGACGCGAGGATGACGATTCGCCAGCGCAATCAGTTCCCAGACGTTAATTCCCTGATCGGCACAAATCAGCGACAGCTCATTGGCAAAGGCGATATTCACATCACGGAAGCTGTTTTCCGTCAGCTTGCACATCTCGGCGGTGCGGGCGTTGGTCTCAACGCATTCACCTTTTAAAAACAGCCGGTAGAGGTCGCTGGCGCGGGCGGAACAGGCAGGCGTCATACCGCCAATCACCCGGTCGTTGTTAATCAGCTCAACCATTACCTTGCCAGGCAGTACGCGCTCCGGGCAGTAGGCGACAAAAATATCGGGCGTCTCACCGTGCTGCGGAAAGCGCAGATCAGGACGCGCCGCAGCCAGCCACTCGGCCATCTGTTCTGTACTGCCCACCGGTGAGGTGGACTCCAGAATCACCAGATCGCCCTTCTTCAGAACCGGTGCGATCGACTCCGCTGCGGCTTTCACAAAGCGCAGATCGGGCTGATATTCATCTTTGAACGGCGTCGGTACGGCGATCAGAAAAGCGTCAGCGGGTTCAGGCTGCGTGGTGGCGCGCAGGTCGCCACGCGTAACCGCCGCATGCACCACTTCATCTAAATCGGGTTCTACGATATGGATCGCGCCACGATTGATGGTTTCAACGGCACGCGCGTTGATATCCACGCCCACCACTTTTTTTCCCTTTGAGGCAAAAACGGCTGCCGTCGGCAGCCCAATGTATCCCAGTCCAATCACGGAGATGGTTTCAAAACTCATAATTCAGCTCTGTTATCTTTTAAGGCTTGTAAAATTCGGCCACAGGCTTTGCCATCGCCATACGGATTATGGGCATGACTCATCGCCTGCCAGGCATCGTCGTCGCTCAGCAATTCACTGACACTGGCCACGATCCTGTCGATATCCGTCCCTACCAGTTTAACGGTACCCGCATCAACCGCTTCCGGACGCTCGGTCGTGTCACGCATGACCAGCACCGGTTTACCCAGTGAAGGCGCTTCCTCCTGAATGCCGCCGGAATCGGTCAGAATCAGCCAGGCACGGTTCATCAGCCAGACAAAAGGCAGATACTCCTGCGGTTCAATCAGAATGATATTCTCAATGCCGCTGAGAATCCGGTTAACCGGCTCGCTGACATTCGGATTGAGGTGCACCGGATAGACGATCTGCGCCTCAGGATGCTGGCGGGCAATCTGCGCCAGCGCGCTGCAGATACGCTCAAAACCGCCGCCAAAGCTTTCACGCCGGTGACCGGTAACCAGCACCAGTTTCTTATCCGGGTCGATAAAGGGATAGCGCGCCGCTAATTGTGCATTCAGATTGCAGTCATCCAGCACCCGATCGCGAACCCACAGCAGCGCATCAATGACCGTATTGCCGGTGACAATGATGCGCGAATCGGGCAGGTTTTCCTGCAACAGGTTCTGACGCGAGCGGGTGGTAGGGGTGAAGTGCAGACGGGCAAGATGACCGGTGAGTTTGCGGTTGCCCTCTTCCGGCCACGGCGAAGCGAGATCGCCGGTACGCAGACCGGCTTCAACATGTCCGACCGGAATTTGCTGATAAAAGGCGGCCAGGCTCGCAGCCAGTGTTGTGGTGGTGTCACCATGCACCAGCACAATGTCTGGTTTGAAATCGAGCAGGACGGTTTTCATGCCCTCTAAAATGCGACAGGTAATCTCAGTCAGTCCCTGCTCAGGGCGCATAATATTAAGGTCATAATCCGGTTCGAGCTTAAACAGACGCAACACCTGATCGAGCATTTCGCGATGCTGTGCGGTGACGCACAGGCGCGATTCAAAAGCAGGATCCTGCGACAGCGCCTGAACCAGTGGCGCCATTTTAATCGCTTCGGGACGAGTACCAAATACGGTCAGAACTTTCACACTGTTTCTCTCACTCATGCGTGTCTGACATCAGACGCGGACGACGTGCCAGCGCCACTCCCGCGCCTGTTAATGCCCCAACGGCACCCCACATAATCATCATGAACAGACGTCGCGGACTGTCACGTGATACCGGCTCTTCCGGTGTGCGCAGATAACGGTAGGTCTGAAACTTGCTGTTCAGTTTTGGTCCGGCCTGCAGCGTGGTCAGCATTGCTCTGTTCTGATCATAGCTGATATCAAAGCTCGGCCCCGTTGCGCGCAGGGTATCCAGCTGGCCCTGTAAAACCGGCTGACCCAGCAGGAACAGATCGCTGTCTGCCAGATTCTCACCCACTTCGCGCGTCTGCTTCTCATTAATGCCCTGCTGGCTGGCGATCTTCAGCGCCTGCTCCAGCCGATGCTGCTGGCGCTGGAACACCGCGTTAGCCACATCTTCCTGACGTTTCACCTGCGCCTGCAGCTGATCGGTACGTACCCGCCAGGCACCTTTTAACTCATCGTTCAGATGACGCGCGGCGCGCTCACTGGCGTAGGCAATGTACTGACGCAGTAAATTATTGGCGTCACCTGCCGTTTCCGCTTTGAGTTTGACGTTATCGGGCAGGTTATGGGCCGCGTCAGCAGGCGTAAACAGGATATTGCCGATCATATCGTCGAGCAGCGCAGCATCGTTATGCGCATTGCCGGTTTTGCGGCTCTTGAAGTAATCCGTCTGTTGCCAGAACTCACGACGCGTATCCCACGACGCGAGTTGCATGATGAACTCCTGATAAACCTGATCCATCACTGTCGGTGACGGTGCTGACAGGGTTAAGGTGTTGCTGCGCGCATCCAGATTGGTCAGGAATTGCTGCTGCGAATAGTATGAACCCAGCATGTTCACCGTGGGACGATCGGTGATCGCGGTGGTGCTCCAGACCTGTTTCAGCAGCAGCGTGACCAGCCAGGCGACCAGAGCAAACAGCAGTGCCAGCCCGATGATCCAGCGTTTGCCACGCCATAAACGGCCGCTCAGGCCGCGAATATCCAGTTCGTTGTCCACAACGTCAGAAGGCATGGAAGAAGTATCCTTTAATCAGCATCGGGTTCATTTATTTTTTGCTTCGCGGTAATGGCTCAGGCGGCGCTTAATGCGCCGGATACGTCGCGCCACGCGCCACGCATGTTTCAGGCAGTAGCCGTAAACCATGAAAGCGCCAAGGAACAACAGCAGCATCACCCACTCCGGAATGAACGCCAGATATTCGCCCAGCACACCGATCCCGGCAAGGATGGCCGCAGCAACAGTTATCAGCACAAAGGCCTGACGTGAGGTGAAACCGGCGCGCATGATCAGATGGTGGATGTGCTGACGGTCAGCCGAGAACGGGCTCATGCCTTTACGCAGACGACGATACATAATCGCCACCATATCCATCAGCGGAATGGCAATAAGCCAGAGTGCGGTGACGGGGGTAATGGGATGGCTCAGGCCCTGCGTTGTTTCCAGCAGAATCCAGATAATGGTGAAACCGATCATGGTACTGCCGGCATCACCCATAAAGACTTTGAAGCGGCGGCCAAGGAAGCCAAGATTAAGCAGAATATAGGGCAGCGTGGCGGCAATCATCGCAAAACACCACATCGCAAGGCTGGTCTGGCCATCGAAGTAGAGGATGATTCCCATGGCGGCAAAGGTGACGGAGGAGAGGCCGCCCAGCAGACCATCGATGCCATCCACCATATTAAAGGCGTTGATTGCAGCCCAGACGGCAAACAGTGTCAGCACATAGCCAAAGGGGCCAACGATAAGCTCGAACGGACCGACGATAAAGCCCAGGCTGAGCAGATAAAGTTTTGCGCCAAACATCATCACCAGCGCGACAATGGCCTGCACGACCGCGCGAAATTTGACGCTGATATCGAAACGGTCATCCAGTGCGCCAACCAGCACCAGCACCCCTGCGCAGCCCAGATAGAGCATCGCGTGTGGCAGGTAATAGTTGGTAATGGCAAACGTAAAGCAGATACCTGCGAACACAGAAATGCCGCCCACCAACGGAATCGCGCCATGATGGCGTTTACGTGAGTTAGGCTTATCAACTAAACCAATTTTTTTAGCTGCTTTTCGAGCAAAAAAGAGGAAAGCCAGGGAAAAGAGAAAAATTAATCCAAGCTCAGTACTCATAGTGAGTAAATTCACGTTAAACGCTCTCAGCTAACATCCCGCACAACAATACGCGAAAAAACGCGCCGGTCGCTGTGTCGGATTCCGAATTCTGCATTAAGAGACAGACGAGCGGTCAAAAGTTCGCCATCACTACCACAGTCATTATAAATGCTCCTGCCAGTGTTCAATCCTATAGCTCACAAATGAAAAACGCCACGTTGAGACGTGGCGTAAGGTCGATTTTCTGCGCATCTGGACTAAAAAAGCCGAATCTGTGCTTCGGCCTGGCAATCCCGGATTAAGAACGCTTCATCATGTCGAAGAATTCATCATTGGTTTTGGTCATCGCCAGCTTGTTGATGAGGAACTCCATTGCGTCGATTTCGCCCATTGGGTGAATAATCTTACGCAGGATCCACATCTTCTGCAGCTCTTCCTGAGAGGTCAGCAGCTCTTCTTTACGCGTACCAGAGCGGTTGTAATCAATTGCCGGGAAGACGCGTTTTTCAGCAATTTTACGGGCGAGATGCAGTTCCATGTTACCGGTACCTTTAAACTCTTCGTAAATCACTTCGTCCATCTTCGAACCGGTATCAACCAGCGCGGTCGCGATGATGGTCAGGCTACCGCCCTCTTCCACGTTACGTGCAGCACCAAAGAAACGCTTTGGACGATGCAGGGCGTTGGCATCCACACCACCGGTCAGGACTTTACCTGAAGCAGGAACCACGGTGTTGTAGGCACGCGCCAGACGTGTGATTGAGTCGAGCAGGATGATGACATCTTTCTTGTGTTCAACCAGACGCTTGGCCTTTTCGATCACCATTTCAGCAACCTGAACGTGGCGTGAAGCTGGCTCATCGAAGGTTGAAGCGATAACTTCGCCTTTCACCAGACGCTGCATCTCGGTCACTTCTTCCGGACGCTCATCGATCAGCAGCACCATCAGCACGCAATCCGGGTAGTTATACGCCAGGCTCTGCGCGATATTCTGCAGCAGCATGGTTTTACCGGCTTTCGGCGGTGCCACAATCAGACCACGCTGACCACGACCGATCGGTGAAGCCAGATCGAGTACGCGTGCGGTTAAATCTTCCGTTGAGCCATTACCCCGCTCCATACGCAGACGTTTATTTGCGTGCAGCGGCGTGAGGTTTTCGAACAGAATCTTATTACGCGCGTTTTCCGGCTTGTCGTAGTTAACTTCGTTAACTTTCAGCAGCGCAAAATAACGTTCACCTTCTTTTGGTGGACGGATTTTGCCAGAGATGGTGTCACCCGTGCGGAGGTTAAAACGGCGGATTTGGCTGGGAGAAACGTAGATATCATCAGGGCCGGCGAGGTAGGAGCTGTCTCCGGAACGGAGGAATCCAAATCCATCCTGAAGGATCTCCAGCACGCCATCACCGAAGATGTCTTCGCCGCTTTTTGCGTGTTGCTTCAGGATTGAAAAGATAATGTCCTGCTTGCGCATACGAGCCTGGTTTTCCAGTCCCATATTTTCGCCGAGAGTAATCAGCTCAGCAACCGGCGTATTCTTTAATTCGGTAAGATTCATAGTGATGGGTTCTTAAACTCGGGGTAATACTCGGAATGTTTGTCGTGAGTGGTATGGCAATTAATCCATGCCGTTAATGGCTCTTTTCGGCTCTTCCCGACGATCATCGTATGAAATGGCGATCGGTATGCAAGAAGGTGTCCGAATGTGATGCCAGAGTTGGAGCTAACCGTAAGATTGCTGAACCGTTCTATCTTTGTAAGGTACAGGGCGACAGGGTTCAACAAGGGAAAACTTTAGATGCTAACTACAAGGTAAGTTCGTAATGCAGTAATGGTAACTTAGCACGCCTGAAAGTGAACGTCCAGCAGCAGGAGATAAATTCACCACTGCCAGACATTCAGTCCTGCATTACGCCAGATTGGCGTTCAGGAACTCTTTCAGCTGGCCTTTAGACAACGCGCCCACTTTGGTCGCGGCGACTTCGCCATTTTTAAACAGCAGCAGCGTCGGGATACCACGAATGCCATACTTCGGTGCCGTGCCTGGGTTATCGTCAATATTCAGCTTAGCGATGGTCAGCTTGCCATCATACTCTTCTGCAACTTCATCAAGGATTGGCGCGATCATTTTGCAAGGACCACACCATTCAGCCCAGAAATCTACCAGTGTAACGCCGTCGGCTTTCAGCACGTCGGTGTCGAAACTGTCATCAGTCAGATGAACGATTTTATCGCTGCTCATGTTTTACTCCACAAGATTATGCCTGGCGAATTGGCGTAAAATATACCAATGTTGGTTGACTTTATTTCATCGGATACGCTTTCGTAAAGCGATAGTAAGCTGATATTCTACCACACTATGAGCAAAACACACTTAACTGAACAGAAGTTTTCCGACTTCGCCCTGCACCCAAAAGTGGTGGAAGCCCTTGATAGTAAAGGCTTTCAATACTGCACGCCGATTCAGGCGTTAGCTCTGCCTTTTACGCTTTCAGGGCGTGATGTTGCAGGCCAGGCGCAAACCGGTACCGGCAAAACGATGGCGTTTCTGACGTCAACGTTTCATCATCTTCTCTCTCATCCTGCGGCGGAAGGCCGTCAGGTTAACCAGCCACGGGCATTAATTCTTGCGCCGACGCGTGAACTTGCTGTGCAGATTCATGCAGATGCCGAACCCCTTACCGCCTCAACCGGCCTGAAACTGGGTCTCGCCTATGGCGGAGACGGGTATGACAAACAGCTGAAAGTGCTTGAGCAGGGCGTTGATATTCTGGTGGCAACCACCGGTCGCCTGATCGACTACGCGAAACAGAATCACGTTAATCTCGGTGCTATTCAGGTTATGGTGCTGGACGAAGCCGATCGCATGTTCGATCTCGGCTTTATTAAAGATATTCGCTGGCTGTTCCGTCGCATGCCGCCGGCTACCCAACGTCTGAGCATGCTGTTCTCGGCCACCCTTTCTTATCGTGTCCGTGAACTGGCATTTGAGCACATGAACAGTGCTGAATATGTGGAAGTGGAACCGGAACAAAAAACCGGCCATCGCATTCAGGAAGAGCTTTTCTATCCGTCTAACGAAGAGAAAATGCGCCTGCTGCAGACCCTGCTGGAAGAAGAGTGGCCCGATCGCGCCATTATTTTTGCCAACACCAAGCACCGCTGTGAAGATGTCTGGGGCCACCTGGCTGCTGATGGACACCGCGTCGGCCTGCTGACCGGCGACGTTGCTCAGAAGAAGCGTCTGCGTATTCTGGATGACTTCACCAAAGGCGATGTAGATATTCTGGTCGCAACTGATGTTGCAGCTCGCGGCCTGCACATCCCGGCGGTAACCCACGTCTTTAACTACGATCTGCCAGACGACTGTGAAGATTATGTTCACCGTATTGGCCGTACCGGTCGTGCGGGCGCCAGCGGACACTCTATCAGCCTGGCCTGTGAAGAGTACGCGCTGAACCTGCCTTCGATTGAAGAGTACATTGGCCATAGCATCCCGGTCAGCAAGTACAGCAGTGAAGCGTTGTTAACTGATTTACCGCCGCCTAAGCGTCTGCAACGCAGTCGTTCCGGCAACGGCCCGCGTCGCGGGGGAAATAACGCCAATCGTCGCGGCGCGCCTCGCAACAACAACCGTAAACGTTCAGGTTAGGGCACCATGCTAAGCGCATCGTCACTTTATGCAGCGATTGATTTAGGATCTAACAGCTTTCATATGTTGGTGGTGCGCGAGGTATCTGGCAGTATTCAGACCATCGCAAAAATAAAGCGCAAGGTTCGCCTTGCTGCCGGCCTGGATAAAAATAACCTGCTGTCAGCCGATGCGATGTCGCGTGGCTGGCAATGCCTCAGACTCTTCTCTGAACAACTGCAGGATATTCCCCCCGATCAGATTCGCGTGGTGGCGACCGCCACCTTGCGTCTGGCTGCCAATGCGCAGACCTTTCTTGATACGGCTCAACAGATTCTCGGCTGTACTATCAATGTTATCAGCGGTGAAGAAGAGGCGCGCCTGATCTATCAGGGCGTGGCCCACACCACGGGCGGGTCCGACCAGCGTTTAGTGGTCGATATCGGCGGCGGCAGCACCGAGCTGGCCACCGGCGATGGCTCACATGCTTCGGTGTTGTTTAGTCTGTCGATGGGCTGTGTGACGTGGCTGGAGCGCTTCTTCAGCGATCGTCACCTGGCCAAAGAGAACTTTGATCAGGCCGAACTGGCGGCGCGAGAGATGATCCAGCCCGTGGCAGCGCAACTGCGTGAACAGGGCTGGCAGGCCTGTGTCGGGGCATCCGGCACGGTTCAGGCACTGCAGGAGATCATGGTGGCGCAGGGCATGGATGAGCGCATCACGCTGAATAAACTGCAGCAGTTGAAGCAGCGCGCTATTCAGTGCGGCAAACTGGAAGAGCTGGAAATCGAAGGGCTGACGCTGGAGCGGGCGCTGGTCTTCCCCAGTGGCCTGTCGATCCTGATCGCCATCTTCCAGGAACTCAGCATTGATAGCATGACACTGGCGGGCGGCGCACTGCGGGAAGGACTGGTCTACGGCATGCTGCATCTGCCTATTGACCGCGATATCCGCACCCGCACGCTGCACAACGTCCAGCGCCGTTTCAGCATCGATGTCGAACAGGCAGACCGCGTGCGTCAACTGGCAGAAAGTTTCTTCCGTCAGGTTTCTGCGCCGTGGAAGCTGGATCAGCGCTGCCGTGAGCTGTTGCTCAGCGCCTGCGCGATCCACGAAATCGGCCTGAGCGTCGACTTCCGTCATGCGCCACAGCACGCGGCGTATCTGGTCCGTCACTTCGACCTTCCCGGCTTCACACCGGCGCAGAAGAAGCTGCTGGCCTGTTTGCTGCAAAACCAGAGCGGCAGCATCGACCTGGCGTTGCTGACCCAGCAAAACGCCCTGCCGCCGCGTCTGGCGGAAAGGATGTGCCGTCTGCTGCGACTGGCGATTATTTTCTCCACCCGCCGTCGCGACGACACCCTGCCTGCTGTGCGGCTACAGGCAGACGACGATGCCCTGCATCTGACCCTGCCCGCAGGCTGGCTGGAAGCGCATCCGTTGCGCAGCGAACTGCTGGAGCAGGAAAGCCACTATCAGTCTTACGTCCACTGGTTGTTAACCCTGTCGTAATCGTACCCGTGTGAGGCGAAATGTCTTCGCCTCCTGCACCGATTTAACTCTTTTTCGCCTTATCCAGCATCGCTCTCAGACCGGCGACACGGCTCTGTCCGGTTTTCATCCGCTCTTCCGCGCTGACCACTTTGCGCTCGGTCTCCCATTGCAAATCGTCCTGCGGCAGCTCCAGCAGAAAACGGCTGGGTTCAGGCCGGATTAACTCGCCATATTGCCGGCGTTCACGACACAGGGTAAAGGTCAGCTCTTTCTGCGCCCTGGTGATCCCGACGTAAGCCAGCCGTCGCTCCTCTTCGATATTGTTCTCATCAATGCTGCTCTGATGCGGCAACAGCCCCTCTTCCATGCCCACCAGGAACACATAGGGGAACTCCAGTCCTTTAGAGGCGTGCAACGTCATCAGCTGTACCTGATCCAGCTCTTCATCACTTTCACCGCGTTCCATCATGTCGCGCAGAGTAAAGCGCGTTACCACCTGCGCCAGCGTCATCGGCTCATCAATATCAGTGCCTTCCAGCATTTCTGTCATCCACTGAAACAGCGTGTTGACGTTCTTCATCCGCATTTCGGCGGCTTTCGGACTGCCGGAGGTTTCGAACAGCCAGCTTTCGTAGTCGATGCCGCGGATCAAATCGCGCACCGCATTCACGGGTTCACGTTCAGTGAGCTGGATAATCTCATTCAGCCAGTGGGTGAAGCGCTGCAGATGCTCCAGACCACGGCCACTTAGCGTCTGCCCCAGGCCGACATCAAAACTGGCATTAAACAGGCTCTTGCTGCGCAGATTGGCCCACTCACCGAGCTTCTGCAGCGTAGCCGGGCCAATCTCACGGCGCGGCGTATTGACGATACGCAGGAACGCGCTGTCATCTTCAGGATTGGTCAGCACGCGCAAATAGGCGAGCAGATCTTTGATCTCGGGTCGCGAGAAGAACGAAGTGCCACCAGAGATGCGATAAGGGATGCGGTTCTGCATCAGAAACTTTTCAAAGGTCCGTGACTGATGATTGCCGCGATAGAGGATCGCGTAATCTTTATACTGCGTCCGGTTGATAAAGTGATGTGCGATCAGTTCGCCGGTCACCCGTTCCGCTTCATGCTCTTCGCTGTTAGCGGTCAGCACTTTCAGCTCACTGCCCTGCCCCAGTTCCGAAAACAATTTTTTTTCAAAGACGTGCGGGTTGTTAGCAATCAGGATATTCGCCGCCTTCAGGATGCGCTGCGAAGAGCGGTAGTTCTGCTCCAGCTTCACGACCTCCAGCGCAGGGAAGTCCTGATTCAGCAGCACCAGATTCTGCGGCCGCGCACCACGCCAGGAGTAGATGGACTGATCGTCATCGCCGACCACCGTGAAGCGCGCCCGTGCGCCAACCAGCAGTTTAACCAGCTCATACTGACTGGTGTTGGTGTCCTGATACTCATCCACCAGCAGATAGCGGATACGCTGCTGCCAGCGTTCACGCACCTCCTGATTACGCTGCAGCAGCAGCGTCGGCAGCAGAATCAGGTCATCGAAATCGAGCACGTTGCACGACTTAAGATGCTGGCTGTAAAGGGCATAGCAGTGAGCAAAAATATTATCCTGTTGCGAACGCGCCAGCGCGGCGGCACCCTGCGGATCGATCAGATCATTCTTCCAGTTCGAGATGGTGGAAATGAGTTGCTGTAACAGCGTCTTATCCTCTTCCAGCCACTCTTTGGTCAGCTCTTTCAGCAGCGCAAGCTGATCCTGATCGTCGAACAGGGAGAAGTTGGACTTCATGCCCAGCGCCGCGGTTTCGCGTTTGATGATCTCCAGTCCCAGCGTATGGAAGGTCGAAATCAGCAGGCCGCGCGCCTCTTTGCGGCCCAGGGTTTGCGCCACACGCTCTTTCATTTCGCGCGAGGCCTTATTGGTAAAGGTCACCGCAGCGATATGGCGCGCCTGATAGCCGCATTCACGAATCAGGTGGGCGATTTTATTGGTAATCACGCGGGTTTTGCCCGATCCCGCGCCCGCCAGCACCAGACAGGGACCGGTAACAAATTCGACGGCACGTTGTTGGCTGGGGTTTAAACGCATAGGAGAAATCGCCTGATTAGATCAAAAGAAAGGGGTTTATACTGGGCGGCAATTATACACAACCGAGATATCAACATGGCGAAAACCGCGGCGGCTTTACACATCCTCGTTAAAGAGGAAGCGCTGGCAAAAGAGATTCTGGCGAAACTGGCGAAAGGCGGCAATTTTCAGGAGCTGGCAAAGAAGCACTCAACCTGTCCTTCCGGCCGGAAGGGTGGCGATCTGGGCGAGTTCCGGCAGGGACAGATGGTACCGGCCTTTGATAAAGCGGTCTTTACCTGCCCGCTGCTGACGCCTTACGGGCCGGTAAAGACCGGCTTTGGTTATCACATTATCAAAGTGCTCTACCGCAACTAGTTACTTCTTCTGCTTCATCTGCTGCAGGACGGTGCTGCACTGGTTATCTTCGTTATCACTTGGAGAGATCAGTGCCAGCAGCGCCGCTGCAGGACCTACGACCGCGCCCAGCGCCACGGCAGCGGCACCACGCGCCAGCAGTGGCCCCGTTTTCACGCCCGCATCAGGATTTTTAAAGGTGCCGCGCACATAGAGCGGCGAGCGCAGCGTCACGATGCGAATGCCTTTACTCTCCGGATTCACCGACAAATCAAGCCGCTCGCTGGCGAAGTTTGCGTTGCCGGAGACATTGATAATCGCGTTCTCGGTGTCAAACACAAACAGGTTGGGCGTTGCCACACCATTCTGCAGTTTGAGATCGGTGGCGGCGCAGTTGATGCGCACCTGGTCATCGCCAAACAGTTTACCCACCACATAGTTACCGACATTGAGACCGGCAATTTCCATCAGGCTGCGGCTGATCAGACCGTCATTCATCAGCAGCTTAAGTTGCCCGTTACTGGTTCCCAGCAGGTCGGCCACTGAGTTACCGGTGCCGGTAAAGCTGGCATCGCCATTGAGCTGACCACGGCTGTTCTTCATCGCCTCCACCGTCGGGAAGAGCTGACGCAGTTGCAGCTTACGAACATGAAGGTCAACCCGACCGCGCATTGGCGAGTGGTCACCCTCCAGTCGGATAGTGCTGTTGAGATTGCCGCCCGCCACACCAAAGCGCAGCGGGTCCAGCAGCAGATCGCCGTTTTTCATCTGTAAGTGGGTATAGAGATCGCTTAACGGCAGTGAATTGCTGTGTTCGATCCGTTTGCCGCTGAACTTCACGTCGGCATCCATCACATCCCAGTTTTTGGTTTCGAATTTATCATGCGGCAGCACGCGGTCAGCAGGCTGGTTCGATTTCTCACCGCGACGCGCTTTAGCCTGCGCGGTTTTTTCACTGCCTTTACCGGAGTCCACGCCAATGAGTGGACCCAGATCGGCCATACGCAGTTGCTCAGAGGTCATTTCGCCGCTGAGCGTCGGGCGAGGTTTGACCTGGCTGTAGATCAGCGAGCCATGAATATCGCTGTCACCAATGTGACCATTGAATTTCTCATAGCGGTAGACCGCGCCCTTTTTACCATTGAATTTCGCTATCAGATGGCCGTCAGTTTCATAAGGCGGTGTGTCAGGCAACAGAACACCGGTCAGGCCATAAAGATTAGCCAGCGTATCGCCCGAGAAGCGTAGTCGCACGTTAAGCCCGCCGAGGTTCATTGGATCCTGCAAACCGCCAGTCACCTGAACCCGCGTGGTGCCGTTGCGCACATCGGCCTGAATCGGGAAGGGGGTGTTCTGGCTTCGCAATGACAGCATGCCCCCAATCTTGCCGTCGCCAGTGAGTTTCTCGTTGTTGTAGGTGCCGCTGGCCTGCCAGCCAAAGACAAAGTCGCCTGCGCCTTTCTGCTGGTCATCGCCTCCGGCGATCTGCGTATACGGCACCGGTTTGCCCAGTGGATTGACCTGTACCGTGACATCGGCGCGGTTAATGGCGTCGCGATAACGAATCTGGCCCTGATCAAACAGAATATTATCCAGACGGAAGGACCAGGCCGATGGCGCAGCATTCTTCTCATCCTTGTCGCTGTCAGCAAGGGTAAAGGTCCAGTTGTTCTTTTTATCGGCGGTCTGGATCAGTCGCGCATCGGGTCGCTGCAGCTTAATCCACGGGATGAACAGCTCTTTATGCAGTAACGACAGGGGTGACAGCGTGGCGTCTACACGCTGCAGATGCACCATGGTGACGTCAGAAATGTCAGGCGGGTTGCCCAGCATAATATCTTCCGCATGGATCTGCGGCCACGGCACCCAGCGCCGCCAGCCGGCCTCGTCGCGATTTCGTGCCCAGTCGATGCCCAGATCCCCGCGTATCGCAAAGGGACGGTTTAATTCTGTTGAGACTTTCTGATTAATGGTGGGCTTCAGGCGGTTCCAGTCAAAGGTAGCGATCACAACGATAATCACCACAATCAACAGCACCAGAATACCTGCTACCCAGCTGACGATTTTCCCGGTACGCGACATTACGCTTTCTCCTTGCACATTCACGGTCTGCGTTAAAGATAGTCGAGACCACGAGCAACGGCATCAGGGAAGCTGGAGAGTGAGGTGATTCAATTCAGAAAAGGGGACGGGACGCGAAAAGTAATAGCCCTGTGCAGCAATCGCAGGCGACGCTTTGACCTGCTGCCACTGCGCTTCCGTTTCCACCCCTTCAACAATGACACCGTTACAGTAACGATTAATCAGTGCAAGCAGCATCGAAAAGAGACTCCGCCCTTCATCCGTCGTGCCCAGCATAATAAACAGGTCGCGCGACAGCTTGATGTAATCATATTTCAGTTCAGTCAGCGCTGAGAAATTTGCCATACCTGAACCAAAATCATCCAGCCACAGCGGCCCCAGTTCCGGTATTTTCGCCACTTTCTCCTCCTGCGGCAGCGCCTGATGCTCGGTGAGCTCAAACCGTATCCAGGGCAGCTGGGCAATCAGGCGGCGAATGGCGGGTCGTTGCTGAATGGCGAGCAGTGAAGGACCGTCTATGTTGACCGAAGCGACCACATCACTGCGCTTAAAAAATGCGCTCCATTCTGCCAGCAGTTCAAGCTGCTCATGCACGACATCCAGGCGCCGGGCGATATCGAGTCCGGCAAACCAGGCTTCAGGCGAAAGATTCCGTTCCGGTTCAGAAGGATGCGACACGGCGGTCAGGAGTTCAATGGCAAGTAATTGACCGGTAACCCGGTAGATGGGCTGAAACCGATAGCGTCGATGACATTGTTGCCAGAAGAGCGGGGTTTCCGGGTGGAGTTTAAGGTCGTTTGAAGACGGCAGCCATTGGCTAATACTCTCCATCACCATGCTATTTCCCTGAGTGGTAACAAGTCCCCAAAATGGATGACTGAGCGATTATCAAAAGTGCCTGTGATATTAAGATGAACGGCATGGCAATATAAAACGGCGAGTTTATCAGCCGTCTCGCTAACATAATCGGCTAAACAAGCCGACGTTAGCCGCGTTTATCTGCCAGATCGAGGCTGTTTCATGCCTTAAGTTAAATTAAAACGGCGTTTTAAAATCATTGACGTCTGCCATACCAGACGCGAGACTAGGACGATATTTCACTACAGGTCTGAAACCATGACGCACAAGAAAATCGCCATTATTGGCGAATGCATGATTGAGCTGTCCGAAAAGGGTGAGAACATCAAACGGGGCTTTGGCGGCGATACGCTTAACACGGCAGTTTATCTCGCCCGCCAGGTCGATGAGCAGCAGTTGCGGGTCGATTATGTCACTGCGCTGGGAACAGATTCGTTCAGCGATCAGATGATCGCCGCCTGGCAGCAGGAGAAGGTGAATACGGACCTGATCCAGCGCCTCGATAATAAGATGCCGGGCCTGTATGTGATTGAAACGGATGCCGATGGCGAGCGTACTTTCTGGTACTGGCGCAGCGATGCTGCGGCGCGTTACTGGCTTGATAGCCCGCAATCTGAGGAGATAGCCGGGCAATTGTCGCACTACGATTATCTCTATCTCAGCGGCATCAGTCTGGCTATTCTGCCGCCGTCCAGCCGTGAGAAGCTAATGACGCTACTGGCCCGTTGCCGGGCAAATGGCGGCAAGGTGATTTTTGATAATAACTACCGCCCGCGTTTATGGGCCGATCGCGCCAGTGCGCAGGCTGCATATCGCGCCATGCTGAACTGTACCGATATCGCCTTCCTGACACTGGATGATGAGCATCTGCTGTGGGGCGAAGCGCCGCTGGAAGAGGTTATCGCACGAACCCGTCAGGCGGGCGCCAGCGAAATCGTGATTAAGCGCGGTGCCGACTCCTGTCTGGTGGTCACCGGCGATGCGCCGCTGATTGATGTGCCTGCGGTGCGTCTGGCGAAAGAGAAAGTGATCGATACGACTGCTGCCGGTGATTCATTCAGTGCCGGGTATCTGGCGCGCCGTCTGACCGGGGCTTCTGCGGAGGAAGCCGCGCAGCGTGGGCATCTGACAGCCAGTATCGTGATTCAGCATCGCGGCGCGATAATTCCGGCAGAGGCGATGCCTGAATGATGCTGTAGCCGTTAGCGTCGTGAAGATGGACTGCGAATGCAGATGACGAAAAATGCGCCCGGAGGCGCATTTTTTAGCTTCTGGCATTCACACCTCTTACGCACACAGCGGCTGACTGAACTGCATCTTATAGAGCCGTGTATACGCGCCGTTCTTCTGCAGGAGCTGCTGATGCGAGCCGCGCTCCACAATCCTCCCCTCCTCTACCAGCAGAATTTCATCGGCCTTTTCAATGGTCGAAAGCCGGTGAGCGATGATCAGCGTGGTCCGGTTCTGCTGCAGCGTCTCCAGCGCAGACTGAATGGCGCGTTCAGATTCGGTATCCAGCGCCGAGGTCGCCTCGTCGAGGATCAGAATTGGACTGTCGCGCAGCAGGGCGCGGGCAATCGCGATGCGCTGGCGCTGCCCACCCGACAACAGCACCCCGTTCTCCCCAATCACTGTATCCAGTCCGTTATCCATTTTATTAATGAATTCCATAGCATGGGCCATCTGTGCCGCCTTTTCGATTGCTTCACGGCTGAAGACGTCGGTACGGGCATAAGCGATGTTGTTGGCGACCGTGTCGTTGAAGAGGTGAACGTGCTGAGAGACCAGTGCCACCTGCTCACGCAGCGAGGCCAGGGTGTAGTCACGCAGCGCATGACCATCCAGCAAAATCTCTCCGCTGTCGATGTCGTAAAAGCGTGTCAGCAGGCTGGCGAGAGTCGATTTACCCGAACCGGAACGGCCCACCAGCGCCACAGTTTTACCGGCGGGAATGGTCAGGTTAATATGCTCCAGCGCGGGCGTTTCCGATCCCGGATAGGTAAAGGTGACATCGCGAAATTCTATATTGCCGGTCGCGCGTTCAACCACGTATGTTCCTTCATCTTTTTCCTGTTCAGTATCCAGGATGGCAAACAGTGTCTGACAGGCAGCCATACCGCGCTGGAACTGGGCGTTAACGTTAGTCAGTGACTTTAACGGACGCATCAGCATCAGCATGGCGGAAAACACCGCACTGATAGAACCCGCCGTCAGTGTGGCCATCACAGAGGGAAAACTCGCCGCATAGAGCACAAAGGCGAGCGCAGAGGAGGCGAGCAGCTGAATAATGGGATCGGAGAGCGAGGTCGCTGAGACCATTTTCATCCCCTGACGACGCATGTTGTTGCTGACCTGTTCGAAGCGGGTCGTCTCGACCTGCTGGCCGCCGAACATCAGTACCTCTTTATGACCTTTCAGCATCTGCTCTGCATGAGACGTTACCTGCCCCATTGTGTTCTGCATGTTCTTGCTGATACCGCGAAAGCGCCTGGAGACGATGCGAATCGCCAGCGACACAATGGGTGCCAGCACCAGCAGGATCAGGGAAAGCTGCCAGCTGTAGTAGAACATCATCACAAACAGGCCAAGAATAGAGGCTCCCTCACGGACCACCGTCACCAGCGAACCGGACGAAGAGGAGGCGACCTGTTCGCAGTCGTAGCTGATACGGGAGAGCAACGTGCCGGTTGATTGCTGATCAAAAAAAGCCACCGGCATGCCCATCATATGGCTGAACAGTCGACAACGCAGGGCCATGACCACTTTGCCTGACACCCAGGAGATACAGTAACTGGAGATATAGCCGCTCACACCGCGGACCAGGATCAGCCCGATAATCACCAGCGGCATCCAGATCAGAATGCCGTGGTTATTCCTGCCAATCACATCGTCAAGCAGCGTCTTCAGCAACGTCAGCATCAATGGATCGATTGCTGCGTTGACGATCAGGGCGACACCCGCAACCACCAGCCCCAGTCTGAAGGGAGAAATCGTCGGCCACAAACGAGAGAAGGTTTGCCGGGTAGAGAGATCGTTATCAAACATGGAATTCATCTTACCGTTGTGAATGAACGGCTGATGTTATGTTAAACCTCATCAACCAACAGGAAACTGCCCGACGCTGAACATTCCCAAATGAGACTGGCACTTAAGCCCCTGCAGCGAAGTGAACGTGATTCTGGCGGTAAAATCATTATGCTGTCTGAACAGCACACAGCGTGATATCCGGTAAATTTTGGCTAACAAAGCGAGCCATGCCAGCCATTTACCTTAAGCTGCAAATTCGTGGTTAATAGCGGACTTCCAGCGGCATCCCTCTTCAATCCGCCTTATAATTTATTGATTAAAATTAATCATTTATATAAATAGATCCACCACCAGGCATAGTCCGAATCTGGTCAGATTTGCCCTTTTCGGATGGACGACTGCCTGAAAAAAGACCATCTTTTAATCAAAAGACAGCAGGACGCTGTTCTCTCCGGCCGCGAACAAAACAATTAAAATATTCCCCGCATCAGGATCTATTTATGCACACAGAAATTATTAATATCTGGCCACACGGTGATGCGCCAGGCGCCAGCGATTCGCGCGCAGAGCCGCAGATCGTCGATATGGCAAAAGAGTATGAGCCTTACGATCGCGCAGCGACCGGCGTACGTTGCCCGGAGATGGCGATCTGGCATCCGGTCGAATCAAACGGGATTACCCTGCTGGTTGCACCGGGCGGTGGCTATCAGCGCGTGATGATCGATCGTGAAGGCAGCGCCCTGGCCACCTTCTTTACATCGATGGGTTACACCCTGGCGGTCATGACCTATCGCCTGCCCTATGATGGACATCATGAAGGTCCCGACGCGCCATTGGCCGATGCGCAGCGTGCGGTTCGCGTCCTGCGTGAACGGGCACAGCGTGGCCTGAACGGTAAATACATTGTGATGATGGGCTTTTCGGCGGGCGGCCACGTGGCAGCCAGTCTGGGAACGCGTTTCGCAGAGAAACTCTATCCGGTGCAGGATGGCGCAGAAAACTTCTCGCCGCGTCCGGATGCGATGGTGCTGGTTTATCCGCTGATCAGCATGCGTGATGGCATTGCCCATGAGGGTGCCAGAACCCGCCTGCTGGGTGCGTGGCCGGATCAGAAAACCATTGAAGCCTATTCAATGGAAACCCGTGTTCATCCGCTGGTGCCACCGACACTGTTGATCCACGCCGCCGACGATGATGATGTCTCGGTGAATCACAGCATGGCGTTTTTTGGCGCGCTGCGTGAGCATAAGGTGCCGGCAGAGGTGCATTTCTATCAGAAAGGCGGGCACGGATTTGGTATCCGTGGCGTAGCAGATTTGCCCCTCGCCAGCTGGCCGATGTTAGTGACCGAGTGGCTCAGGGCAAAAACCTGACGTTAAGCGGCGGGCGGAACGTCTTTGACGTTGCTATCCGGCGGGCTGGCTTCATTGCTGGTCGCCGGTGCCGTTGCCGGTGACATTACTTTGTCCCAGCTCTCCTGCAGGCTCTTCACGTTAGTTTCCGCTTCGCCTTCCGGCTGAATCAGAACCATCATCAGTTCCTGCGTCAGCTGCTGGCGCAGCTCCTGGTTCAACTGTTCACGGGTCAGGCCGGCCAGGAAAGTCTGACGCAGCTTCTGATACTGCTCAGGCGCAATATCGACCACGGCGTTCTGCTGAGATCGCAGGCGCTGGCTCATCAGCACATCGGTATCGGTGCGGGCATAGGTAGTAAAGAGCTTATTCAGCTCCAGCAGCTTCTGCGCCATCAGCGCATCAAACTCCTCCTGCGGAATGCCTTTATCACGCACGTTCGCCAGCTCGCGCGCCACCAGATTCATATTCTGCGCCAGATTGTCGTTGCGCCCGTCCATGTTGATCGAGCACTGCGCACGCTGATAGAGCACGCGGCAATCAAATCCTACCTGGATGCCCTGCGCCTTGCTGTCGCTGAGTGCACGCTGGACATGCCAGAACAGCGCTTCACGGGCCAGGTCGCCCTGCCAGTAACGTTGCAGATTCTGGGAGTCCCGAATCGGTTGCCACGGCGTATCCCACACCAGTGAGAGACGATCCTGCGTCATGTTGCTGCTCACCAGATTCACCGGCTCGTGCGGCAGCGGCGACAGGGTGGGCAGAGGTGCAGGCGTTTCACGTTTCCCGGTTAGCGCCGAGAAGGTTTTGTTGATCTGCTCAGAAAGGTTCCGGCTATCAACATTGCCAACAACGTAGAGCGTCATCGCATCAGGGGTGTACCACTGATGATAAAAATCGTTGAGCTGGGTTAAATCGACGGGTGCGCGCGGCTGCGCGGCGGGATCGTGCGCCAGCAGCGCAGAGCCCTTCAGGCGGTAGCGCCACCAGACATCCTGCGAATCTTTCGGCCAGGTCGCCACCGGATCGGAGGCGGCCAGCGCAGTGTTGACCACCTGTTCGGTGATAGCCATATTGCCCGCCGTGGCCGCCAGCCAGTTCAGTGCTTCTTTCAGCAGTTCGGGACGGTTATTCGGCAGACTCAGATTATATTGGGTGGAGTCATAGGAGGTAATGACAGGCGGCAGCGGACGCTGTGGATCCATCGCCTGTTGCCATAGCGCGCGTTGCTGGTTGTTATCAAGCGCGGTGTTATGCACCATCGCCAGGCGCGACAGCAGATGACTGAAGCCCGTCTGTTGCGCACTCTCTACCAGCGAACCGGTATTCACCACCAGCCGCAGTTCAATGCGGTCGCTGGGGCGTTGCGGTGTGGCCAGTAACTGCCAGTTAAATCCATTATCCAGCTTGCCTTCCTGCCAGGCCGGATCCGGTTGCAGCGTTTCTGCCTGGAGACCAAAGCTGCTTGCCAGCACTAATCCACCAACCAAAAGCCGAATTCTGGTGCCCTGCATGTGAACCCCTACTCAAATAATTCAAATATTGTTATCACTGGCGCATATTGCCGCTGTTATTAACGAATCGGCTGGCGCCGAATCGCGCTGTTATCCAACAACAAAGTGTTTGACCACAGGAAGCTCAGGATGTCGCGTAACGAAGTGAAAAACGTCAAAAAAAACAAGTGGGGTTTATTATGCAAATGCCCGCTGTCAGGGCAAGCGACAGCGGGCATTTGTGGGGATTTAAGTTAAATTCAATGATTAAATTGAAGATTCAGTCGCTTTATTCTCTTTATTTCGGCCTGCCAGCGTATCGGTCAGCTGTTTATGATCCAGCTGGTCGACCCATTTCGCCACCACCACGGTCGCTACACCGTTACCAATCAGGTTAGTCAGCGCACGGGCTTCGGACATAAAGCGGTCAATACCGAGAATCAACGCCAGACCCGCCACTGGCAGATGGCCCACCGCAGAGAGCGTCGCCGCCAGCACGATGAATCCACTACCGGTTACCCCCGCCGCACCTTTGGAAGAGAGCAGCAGCACCACCAGCAGCGTAATCTGATGGAAGATATCCATGTGCGCATTGGTCGCCTGAGCAATAAATACCGCCGCCATGGTCAGGTAAATCGAGGTGCCGTCCAGGTTAAAGGAATAGCCGGTGGGAATCACCAGCCCGACCACCGATTTCTTGCAGCCCAGCTTCTCCATCTTATCCAGCATGCGCGGCAGCGCAGATTCGGAAGAGGAAGTCCCCAGCACAATCAGCAGCTCTTCTTTTATGTAGGCGATAAACTTGAAGATGCTGAACCCGGCAAACAGACGCGCAATCAGCCCCAGCACAATCACCACAAACAGAATACAGGTGATATAGAAACAGATAATCAGCTGGCCGAGTTGCACCAGTGAACCCACGCCATATTTACCGATGGTGAACGCCATTGCGCCAAATGCCCCTATCGGTGCCAGGCGCATGATCATATTGATAATGCCGAAAATCACTTTTGAGAAATTTTCAATCACGTTGAAAATCAGCGTGCCGGTGTTACCCAGACGATGCAGGGCAAAACCAAACAGAATGGCAAACAGCAGTACCTGCAGAATGTTGCCGCTGGCAAAGGCGCCAATCACGCTGTTGGGGATAATATCCAGCAGGAAAGCGACGACACCCTGTTGCTCTGCCTGCTGCGCGTACATCGCCACAGCTTTGGCATCCAGCGTGGCAGGATCAACGTTCATCCCGGCACCTGGCTGCACCACGTTCACCACGATCAGGCCGATAAGCAGCGCGATGGTGCTGACAATTTCAAAATAGAGCAGCGCAACCGCACCGGTCCGTCCTACCGCTTTCATGCTTTCCATGCCAGCGATGCCGGTCACCACGGTACAGAAAATGACCGGGGCGATAATCATCTTGATTAACTTAACAAAGGCATCTCCCAGCGGCTTCATCTGGGTCCCTAACTCCGGGTAAAAATGGCCTAACAAAACGCCGATGCCAATCGCCATCAGCACCTGGAAATAAAGGCTTTTAAAAAGTGAGGTTTTCATAAACAGGTGTCCACTAACGCCGTGAGGTGATGTTGTCGGATTCGTTATTGTGACTGTCAGGCAACAGAGGTAGCGCCTGACAGTAACCCGAAAATAACACTCTGTTTACGTGATTAATACAGGGTGACAAACGCCCAGGAAACCCTGGGATCGTAATTCTGAACTGAAACGCTTCAGCAAGGGGTTTTGTAACTAAAATTCTCGCAAAATCAATGAATCAGGCAATTATTGCGGCAGTGAGGAGTTTTCAATCCACGCCTGATTAAATCGGGTCAGAGGCAGGGCTTCAGCGTAGAGATAGCCCTGCCCGATAGCGATACCGCGCGCCAGAAGCCAGTCGCGCTGCTCGGCTGTTTCCACGCCTTCGGCAATCACTTCAAGGTGGATAATCTCGGCGATAGCCGCGACGATACGGACCATTGTGTCGTCATGCGGTAGCGCCGCCACGAAGCTGCGATCCATCTTCAGCTTGTTTACCGGCAACGCTTTCAGCTGATGCAGATAGTTCAGGTTGGAGTAGCCCATGCCAAAATCATCCAGGGCCACGGCGACGCCGGTCTGCTGCAACAGGCGCAGCATCGACATCGCCTGTTCTGCATCATCAAGCTGAGCGGTCTCTGTCACTTCCAGCACCAGCGTGTCGGGTGCGATGCGGTGGCGCGTCAGCAGGGCTTGCAGATGAGAGACCACGCCGGTGTCCCGCAGTTGCACAGCGGAAATATTCACACTCAGCGGCAGCATAATGCCCTGCCGCTGCCAGCCAGCCAGAATGCGGCACGCCTCTTCAAACACCCAGCGACCTATCGCGCTAATCACGCCAATCTCTTCGGCGCTGGCAATAAATTCTTCGGTAAGACCATAACTGCCGTCTGGCTGGCGCATGCGCAACAGGGCTTCGGCGCCGGTTAACGCGCCGGTCCGCATATCGACCTGCGGTTGCAGGTAAAG
The DNA here is from genome assembly GCF_009646115.1 of Pantoea eucalypti. NCBI lineage: Bacteria > Pseudomonadati > Pseudomonadota > Gammaproteobacteria > Enterobacterales > Erwiniaceae > Pantoea > Pantoea eucalypti. The sequence continues at coordinate 3,964,877 of NZ_CP045720.1, forward strand.
CGCGAACTGATCATCATGCAGACCCTGCAGGATGTCATGCTCCTGAGTCAGACGCTTCTGCGCGCGCTCGGTCAGTGCGGCATCAAAGAACAGGATCTGATTTTTGCCCTGATGACGGGCCGACATCATCGCCGACGTCGCGCGGTCAAGCAGCTCATTCGCGCTCAGCGGCTGATCCTCATGCAGCGCCAGACCGATGCTGAGATTAGGGCGCAGCTGGAGCTGATGGAGGTTAACCGGCTGATTCAGGCGAATCATCAGATTACGCGCCAGACGCAGCGCGCGGAACGGATTGCTTGCACGCTTCATTAGCAGGACAAAATCGCTGGTCCCGGTCTGCGCCAGCAAAGTATGGTCGTCCAGGGTATTACGGATCTTCTCCACCAGCGTCAGCATCAGTGTATCGCGCTGCTCATCGCTGAGTACGCCGTTAGCTTCCTGGAGGGTTTCAATGCGGATGACCATCAGACCCAGTGACTGTTCAGGCATGCGCATGCACTGATCGACCAGCGCCAGAAACAGAGTGCGGTTGGGCAGATCGGTGACGGGAAAATGGGTCGTCAGCCGGCTCATCTCATCATGGATTGACTCCAGCACCTGCTGATTGCGGTTGTAGCTACGGACCAGCATACCGATTTCATCATCGCGGTGGCTCTGCGGTAGCGACAGCTTGTGCGTCAGAATCGACTGGGGCGGCAGCTCCTGCAGTTCGCGAGAGAGATTGCGCAGCGGATGCACCACCAGCCGGTTAATGCACCAGCTGATCGCCACGGAAAGAATCAGCGCCAGCAACAGATAGGTGATAATCATGGTCGAGAGCGTGCTGAGGATAAACTGGTAGACGCGCGTCGAGTTAGCCTGCAACACCAGATAGGCCAGCGGCTTCGGCATCCCGGTATTTTCGACTGAATAGAGCGGCAGGGTAATCTGCACCGGCAGCTCAAACAGGCGGGCGACCAGACGCGGCACCGGTTTTTCCACCTCGAAATCTGCATGCAGAGCCTGGAACGCATTCGGCAGCACCACATCGGCGCGCGATAAAATACCGGCCGGTTTCAGGGAGTGAAGAATACGTTCGGCCTGAGGAATATCGGCGCGCAGCACCGCTTCCGACAGCGGCTGACGGACGGTGTGCGCGATATTCTCCATCTGCTGGGCGTAGTCAATCCTGCGCTGCTGCACAAAATGAAACAGTTGGATGACGATAAAGATACTGATGGTGATAATCGCAACCAGCGAAACTGTCGCCATCTGCTTTATCGTAAGTGACCGGCTTACGCGCAAAAATTCTCTCCTGACGATGAAAAAAGCCCAGATAGCAGACAGTACAATGCCCGCCAGTATATCCCATAAACTGACTTTTTTACCGTCTGAAAAGTCCGGCTTTTTCCCGATCGGGATTATTTAAAATCTGCGTAGGGAACCAGCGGCTGTGGCGGCATATCCAGATCCCCTTCCCAGCCCCCGGCAGCATAGCGTACATAGATCAGGCCGTGGCTCGGGGTGTAATCTTTCGCCTGCTGAATATCGACACCTGCTCCTACAAACCACGCCGACGTCAGCCGCCGCTCAACTACTGCCTGCAGCGTGTAGCCGATCCCCCCGCCGGCGCTGCTGGCGGAAGAGGGATTGCTGGCAAGGGTGAAGCCAGGATTAACCGGATAACGCTGCTGCGCATCCGTTTTCGAATGTGACCACGAAACTGAACCGCCCAGATCAAATGACCAGTTCTCCGTACGCTGCCGCCAGGTGACCGGCACAGCAAAGGAGAGATATTGCTGTGGACTGTAGTAGCCGCCCTGGCCGAAGGTGTAATCACTGAGATCCTTCTGATAGTGCCAGAGCATGCTGTTCAGCCCGATGGTCGCACGGCGATTGTCGGTGGTGATCAGCTTGTAGTAATAGCCGCCCATCAGGCGCTCGCGGCTGTTATCAGCGACATTCTTGCCGGTGATCTGATGCGCACTGATGTCGCCCCAGACACCATGCGCACCGCCCTGATCGTAACTCAGCCCGATGCTGCCGCCCGTTGCCACCACACCGCCCCAGCTTTCACTGCCGTTGACTGCCGGATCGCGCGTCCCGGCATAGGAGAGCAGCGAACTGGCAATTGGCCTGCGTGAAGCGGTCAGCGTCACACCGAGCTGCTTCACATCGGTTTTCCAGCTCAGGCCGCCGGTCCAGTTAGTGACTTCAAAACCCAGCGGCGTGGTGCCGAGGTCGGCCGACCAGATCGCATTATGCCAGCCAGCGGCCAGCGCCGTGCCACTGTCACGCTGGTGAGTCTGAGAAGTGCAGCCGCCGGAATTCACATCGTCACAGCTGCCAAATAAATCATTAAAGCTACCGTTTCGGGTGGTAAAGGTCCCTGCGGAAACGTCCACCCGGTCGAGCCGGAAAAAGCCGCGCCCATCGGCAAACGGATGTTCCGCCTGCAGCATGGTGGTGTGCGCCGTAAAGTCAGAGATGCCGCCCGTACCGCTGTTGCGTGAATAGTCCTGCTGCACTGTCAGCGTGGTTTGCTGCTGACGATAGAGATCGGCCGTGTCGCTGCGCAGGCTGCGCTTCAGCCACTCATCCTGCGGATCGTTGCGGGTGGCGCGGCTGATATTGCCACTGCTATCAATACCGCTGGCCGTCATCGCCTGACGATAATCGGCCAGTGCCTGTTCAGGCTGCTGCTGCGAACGTTCAAGTCGTGCCGCATCACGAAACACCAGCGCCTTATCCTGAGAAGGTGGCAGCGAGGCGGCGCGCTGTTTCAGATCGCTAAACAGCACGGCAGCCCGCGTGGTTTCACCCACCGCCTGCCACGCCAGCGCAGCACGCCTGTCCGCATTGACACTCGCCTGAATCGACGGCTGTTGCTCAAGCGCCTGTAGGGCTTCGCTGTTGCGCTGCAGGGCAACCAGCGCTTCGATTCGTCCCAGCGCCGCATCGCCGTTTTCCGGCTCGCGAGACAGTACCTGCTGATAGCCTGCCAGCGCCTGCAGCGCGTCACCGCGTGCCAGTGCCCAGTCGGCCAGCGTCAGGTCACGTCGGCTGGAAACTGGCTGCTGCTCAAGCAGCGTTACGGCTGCCGGCTCCCGCCCGGCGGCGCGCAGCGCCTCGGACTGGGCATAGATCTGATTCTGTTTCAGGCGGTCAGCCAGCTGACGCATATCGCTGCTCCACTGCGCATCGGGCAGACGATGCAGCGTGGCCAGTGCCTCGCTGTCGTTATCGTTGCCCGAGAACCAGAGTGCGGTCGCGTAAAGTGCAGTCGCATCCTGCGGATGTTGCTGCGCGACCGCGCGCATTATCGTCTGCGCCTGCTGCACGTCACCACTGTTACGCAGCGCGCCAGCCAGCCGGTAACTGAGCCAGACGTCATCCGGAGCCAGCTCCCGTGCCTGGCGATATTTCTCTGCCGCCTGCGGCCAGCGAGCCTGCTGCGCCAGAGCATCTGCTTCCGTGCGCAGGCTATCGCTGCGCAGCAGGCGCAGCGTGTCAGCCAGGGCGCGCTGCTGCCCGGCGGGTAAGGTAGTAATAAATTCCAGCTCGCGTGCAGGCGACACAGCCTGATAAAGCCCCGCCAGCCGACGCACTGCGGTGATATTGGTGCCATCCAGCCGTCGCGCGCGCTGCCAGAACTGTTCTGCGCCCGCCGCATCTTTACGCGCCATCGCCACATCACCCAGGCCAATCAGGGCATAGCTGTCGCTGCTGTCATACTTCTGGGCCGCACGATAGTGCTGTCCGGCCCCTTCAATATCATGCTGCGCCAGCGCTTTATCGCCCTGCTCAATCGCCAGCCAGTAGCGATTGCTCTGCAGCAGCGACTGCCATTTGCCGATCAGCGTGCTCTGCTGTCCCGCTTTGATGGCGCGTTCCAGCCAGAGAATGGCGGCATCACGATGGCCCGCGCGGGCCTGGGTCTGCCCCATCGCCCCCATTAATTCGGCATTATCGGGATTCGCTTTCAGTGCCCGGTTCAGGATCGCCATCGCGTTATTCACATTGCCTGCATCGACCAGCGCCAGCGCGCGCATCCGTTCGCGATAAGCGGGATCGGCCAGCGTCGTCTGCTGCTTCGAGAGCGCCTCCAGGCCCTGCTGATGCGCATCGCCCTCGGTGAAGACGGTGAGATACTCTTTCAACTGCGCGACGCTACTGTCGCTGACCGGTTGATCGTTAATCTGTTTCAGCCAGAGATCAGCCGCGGCATCACGCCCGCCGCTGCTTTCCGCCAGCCGCTTCAGCTGGACTATCGCCTGCGCCGACTGCTGCCGGGCAAATGCCATGCGGGCAATCTGCAATCCGACGCCAACGTTGCCCGGATAGCGCTGTTCCATCGCCTGCAGCTGCTGCCATACGACCTCTTCCTGGCCAGGAAGGCGCGCCATCAGCCGCCAGTACTCCAGGGCGATGTTGGGATCGGGAAACACGCCGTTGAACAGCGCATCGTACGCGCTTTTTGCTTCCGCCAGCCGCCCTGAGGTAGCAAGCAATCGCGCCTGCTGCAGTTGCTGCCGCCCCTCTGGCGACATCATGCGCAGGCCTGCGGCAGACTCACGCGCCGCCGTCGAGCCGGGCGCCAGCCTGTTGAGCTGATCCAGCAACGCCTGCGCTGCGGTGATATCGCCCTGATGCAGCGCCAGACGCAGACGCGCCGCAAGCACCTGCGGATTATCCGGGTCCATCTTCTCCAGCCGGTAGAGCGATTGCTGTACCAGATCGTATTTGTTAGTCGACTCGCCGGTGCGGACCTGTGCCAGCAGCCACTCGACTGGCGAGACTTCCGGTCCGTCAGTCGGTGCGGCCAGCCCCGGCAGCGCACTTAGCGCACCAAGCAGCATGCCCGCCCGCAGTACCTGAGCGTTATTCATCTTCATCCAGTAAACGACGACGGGTAATAATTCGCATCAGACGCCACGTCATTAGCGCGAACAGCACCACCACAAAGAGTGTGCAGAGTGCCAGCCAGAAGGGATGGGTCGAGAGTAGCGACCAGAGACGCTCCCACCACGGCAGATGACCAACGTAGTAGCTCTCGCCAACCCGCAGACTGTTAACCCCTGACTCGCGGATAATCGCGGTGGAGCCAGACATTGCGCCACGCTTATCGCTGTCACTCATTGCCTCGTTGAGCAGTTGCCAGCCACGCGGCGTGCCATCGGCGAGCAGCGCAACCACGCTGCGCTGATCGTAAAACGGCGACTGGAAGCCAATCACCGTTGCCAGCGGGCCGCGGGAGCTGATGGCAGTGGTGCTTTCTGCCGTCTGATCGCGACCGCTTTGCGGATTCATCTGTGGCGTGACCCGTCGCACGGGTTCTTTCAGCCAGCTGGCGGTGGCGTCGACCAGCGCCGGGATCCGCAGGTCATTCTGAAGATCTTTGGGGATGACACCGATCATCAGCAGATCCACATCCTGCTTTTTCGCCGTGGCCCAGTCGTCGGTCAACTGAACGCGCAGTGCCGGATAGCCAGTCTGTGCACCACTATTGCCCATCGCATTCAACAGTGTGCTGACCTGCTGGACGTCTGGTTTTGGCGGCATCAGCACCAGGGTTTGCGCCAGATCGGCATAACGGCTGAACGGGAAGCCCGCATTTGCCCAGGCACGCAGTGATGGCATTTCGATGTAGTGGCGATAGCCAGAAAAATCGATGCTGGAACTGTCGTCCACCACCACATGATGACCGACCGGCGTCACGGTTTCACAACGCCCGTCAGCATTGCCACCAATAAAGGTGTTGGCATAGTCAAAATCGAAGCGCAGCTGGTTAACCACACCCAGGCGTAACGCCGGAATCAGCAGTTCATGGTTTTTGTCCAGCATTCCCTGAATCAGGGGAATATGCAGCAACTGCTGACCGGCCGTGTTTTTAGGCGGTAGCGGATAATCCTGGATGAACTGATTATTCAGGTTCACCGCCAGCCGTGAGCCATCCGACTGGAAAGGCGCGGTATAGCGATAGCTCAGATCCATGTCGATGCCGCGCGCGCGAACCAGGAAGAGATCGGGCGGCAGATTCAGCGTCAGGCTGATGGGATTGGGCTGCAGGCCGTCAGACTGCAGCTGGTTTTCATACTGAGTCAGTTCAGCAAAGGTGGTGCGGCGATCGGTGCGCACCCAGTTTGGCGCATCATAGGGCTGGCGCGGTGCCAGCAGCGTAACGCGGTCGATGGTCGAGGTGTCCCCGCGTAACAGCAACTCACCCTGCGCAATCCCCTGCACCGCCGTCAGCAAATCGTCGTCGTTGCGTCCCAGGATGAGCAGCATTTTTTCATAGAGACTGTCAGGCTGACTCACTATCTCCACGGTCGGCTTTACAACCGGCGGCAAATCTTTCAGAAAATCCGGGCGCGCATCGTTGGTGGCAAACACCACAGCATGCTGCTGTTGCGGCAGCTGATTGTAGAGCACCTGAAAGCGCTGTCCGCGCCAGGCAGCTTTGCTGCCGAACCAGGAGGCGAGAATCGCGGCAGCCCGCTGCTGCTTTATGTCCGGCTGGGCAGCAAACACCATCGGCAAGGTCAGCGGTCGCGTGTCGCGGGTATCAAAAAAGGGTTCAGGAAAATGGGAGAGGTCATTTTTCAGCGGCAGTTTTTGCAGCGTCAGATCGATGCCGCTCTCTTTGCCGATATCAAGCCAGATGGTGCTGTTGGCCGGATTTTCACAGATGTTGGCGTAGTGACCAACCAGCTCAAAGCGCACGCGGTTAAAGTCAGCAATATAGTGAGGATCGATTGCCAGCTGCGTCTGAATCTCTTTACCCGGCTGGTCCGGGGTAATGGTGATCAGGCCGATCAGCTCATCGTTGAGATAAACCTTCAGCTGCGACAGCACAGGTAGCAGCGCAGGCGAGGGCCGATAGGTAAGATTAAGCAGCGCACGCGTCACCACCTCATCACTGCGCACACCGAACTCGATCTGCCCGCTGGTACGTGTTCCGCTCAGCGTCATGCTACCCGGCGCTGGTGCCAGCTTAACAAAGCTCAGCTGACTGTTACGCAGCGGTGCAGCAGGCTGTGGCGGCAAAGATTGCACCGCGGTTTCTCCGGGAGTGACCGCCATATTTTCCTGCGCCAGGGCGCAGCTTAGTGTTGTGGAACCCAACAGCAGCGCAGCGACCCACCTGTTTACTCTCGTTATCGTCATATCATCAACTCAATGCGTTTTTTGAAGCTGGCGCACGGATGCCTTGCGGCAACAGCGAAGCCAGCCAGCTCACCCCAACGGTAAGCAGGTTAAACAGCCGACGTAACTGCGGCGGGCCATATTCCGCCAGGCGCAGGTAACCTTTGAAACCGAGGATCATGATATCGGCGAGGCTTTGCACCGGCTTATCTTCCGGAAAACCGTCCTGCCACAGTGCCCAGGTATCGGCGCGAGCGAAGGTACACTGGATAAATTCAATATGCTGCTGGGTGGTCAGCTGATGGAGACGCACGCCAGCCCGGTGGCCAAAGACACGCTGCACCTGGCAGGGGAAGCTGAACTCCTGCTGTCCACGACGCAGCAGCAGCCACACTTTTTCATTCTCCCGCAGCGCATCCGGCTCGCGCATCTCCAGCCCGACGCCGCCATCCGAGTAGTCACGCAGCGTGCAGGGCAGCATATGACCATCTTCGCGTGCGATGGCGGCCGGCATGGCGATCTCTACACGGTGCGCCTCGCGGATCTGCCGGGCTTCAACGGAAACCGCCACCGCACCGCCAAGAATAATCATGTTATAGAGCACCCAAATCAGACTTACGCAGACGGTCAGTATCTCGTTGGCCGGACCGTGCTGCATGCGCCAGAACGCCATCAACACGCCCGCCACATTAAGCAACACCAGCAACATATAGGGTTTGGTTATCACCCAGTCCAGATGCTGCTCCTCGACCAGTCCGCCTTTCGCCGTGACGTTAAACTTACCCTTGTGAGGATTGAACAGCGCCACGGTAGTAGGCCGGGCGATATACCAGGCCAGCACCGTCTCGTAAACTTCGCTCCAGAAAGAGTGACGCCAGCGCCCCTGAATACGCGAGTTGGTCAGGCTGGTGTGCAGCATGTGAGGTAAAACATAGATAGCGATCGCCAGGGCAGGCGCATAGATGATGTAGGCATGGCAGAGTAAAAACGCCAGCGGTGCCAGCAGGAAGATCAGCCGCGGAATACCGGACAAAAAGTGCAGCATAGCGTTGGCATAACAGAGCCGCTGTACCCACTTCAACCCCTTACCAAACAACGGGTTATCAAGGCGGAAAATCTGCACCATCCCGCGTGCCCAGCGAATACGCTGCCCGATATGCGCTGACAGACTTTCGGTCGCCAGCCCGGCCGCCTGAGGAATGCGGATGTAGGCCGAGGTGTAGCCACGCCGGTGCAGACGCAGCGACGTATGGGCATCTTCAGTGACGGTTTCTACGGCAATACCGCCAATCTCTTCCAGCGCAGTGCGGCGCAGAATGGCGCAGGAGCCACAGAAGAAGGTGGCGTCCCAGGTATCGTTACCGTCCTGCACCAGCCCATAAAAGAGCGAACCCTCATTCGGCGTACGGCGAAACCGCCCGAGATTGCGCTCAAACGGATCGGGCGAAAAGAAGTGATGCGGCGTCTGCAGCATCGCCAGCCGGGGATCTTTGATAAACCAGCCCATGGCCATCTGTAAAAAAGCGCGTGTCGGCACATGGTCGCAGTCAAAGATCGACACGAAGTCGCTGCGGCAGTAGTTTTTCAGCGCGTGGTTGATGTTCCCCGCCTTGGCATGTTCGTTAGAGGGACGCGCCACATAGTTAATGCCAATGCTGGTGGCAAACTCGCGGAATTCCGGCCGGTTGCCGTCGTCAAGGAGATAGATATTCAGGCGATCTTTCGGCCAGTCGATACCCAGCGCAGCATAGAGCGTCGGTCTGACAACGCTAAGAGCTTCGTTATAGGTCGGCACCAGCAGGTCCACCGATGGCCACTGCGAACGGTCAGCCGGCATGGAGACGGGTTGCCGGTTAAGCGGCCACAGCGTCTGGAAATAGCCCAGCACCAGCACCACCCAGGCGTAGGTCTCTGCTGCAATAAGCAGCAAACCAAAGATCAGGCTCAGCGGATCGTCCCAGTTCAGCGTCGAGGTATAGCGCCACCAGAGGTAGCGGCACGACACGGTCAACGACAGCACGATCAGCATCATGGTAGGAAAACGACCCGGAATGCGCCGGACCAGCATCGCCAGACCCCAGAGCAGTACGACAAAAATAAACTGCGTCATCAGACCAAAGGGCTGGCTGATACAGAGCAGCGCCAGCAGTGAGGCAAAGAGAGCCGTCACGACAAAGAGGCTGCGTCGCATCGGCGGCGACAGGCGCTTCAGTCGCTGTTCGATGCGCGTATCAATGCCCTGGGTTTGCGAGCGGGCAATAACGTTGTCCAGCCAGCGATAGCCGTGCTGCCGCCAGCCAGAAAGTGCGCTCAGGCCCTTAACGCCATCGCGGGCGCTCGCCTGGGGGAGCCGGATCATAATCAGCCACAGTGTCTGGATCAGATAGCGCAGGATATCCAGCGGACGCGGACGCTCCGGTGAGATGTGCGGATAGAGGCGGCGGCGCTGCTGAATCACACTCTGCCAGCCCGGGCTTTCGAAGCGGAGCAGCATCAGGCCCAGAACAGACCAGAAAAGATGAAGTGCGCTGGCGAAGCGGGAGGCACCATTGCCTCGCGCAGTGGTATAGCCCCGATGCAGCGATTGCCAGGCGGGCGCAGTCAACAGCCAGCGCAACGGATTCAAGAATTTACTCCCTTCAGATTGAGTAACAACCAGTTAGCCAGCGTGATGATCTCCTCGCTGGCTAACGCATGTGGCCGATATTCACCAACCGGCTGCTTCATCATCAGCGCCTCTGCCAGCGCCTCATCGCGATGAATCAGCAGCGGTATCAGCTGCGCCAGTGAAGCCATCCAAAGCTGATGCAGATCCTGCTGCAGACGGCTGTTAGCATTAAACTGATTGATAACAAAGCGGGTGCGCGCCGGAAAGCGGCGCTGGCTAAGGCGCAAATGACAATTGGCGTCAGGCTGGATGACACAGAGTATGCCGTCCAGCTGTTGATAGAGTGTTTCATGCCACGGCAGGGAGTCGGCAGGCAGATCAAAAATAATCCACTGATAGCGCGCCTGCAGGTCCGGCAATACCTGGAGCAGCGGTGCGGCGACAGACTCATTCTGACGGGTGATAGTCAAAGAATGCTGATGAGAAAGCACACCATGTGGCAGCAAGTCAGGCCCATGGGGATAGCACAGCGCGCTGTGCTGCCAGTCTCCCCCTTCGCACAGGGCTTTCATCCAGCCATTCTCCTGCTGAGCGGGCAGATTGAAATGCATGCCGAGCTGACTAACCGGCGAGCCGTCGATCAGCAACACCCGCTCGCCGAGAGCCGCCAGCGCCCAGCCCAGTCCGGCACAAAGAGACGTTGTGCCGACACCGCCCCGCACGCCCTGAAGCGCTATCTGCGGCATCAGTGAGGTTGCTCAGGCTGGCTGGGGACCGTTTCGGCTAACAGCGTCCAGCGTGACAAAATCTCTTTCAGACGCTCTTCGCGCGCAATATCGACATAGCGAAAAGCGTGCAAAGAAAAGGCGTCACGCAAAGCACTAATATCATCCTGACGATCGCCATCGGCGGCCTCAGGGGTATGAAGATTTGGATTTTTCATTACTGTTCGCCAAAGATAAAACACTGTCAGACTCAGAATAGTCGCCTGCGCATAAAAAGGAGGTTCAAAAAGATTTTCAGCAACGCTGCATTTGCCAGACGTTGTGAGCCAGTTTGTCATTGGCAATGTTTAAATTTCTCAGGTTACATCCTGGCCTGTCTATAATAAGCTAGCCTGGACTGGAAAAATAACGAATTCAATATGAAAAATTCTTTTTCGCTAGGGCTGTTGCATGTTCAGCCTGAATTAACGGCATTGCAAACGCCTGGCTGTTATTGGGTGACGTGTGCACGGCAGGATGACGCCCGCATGTTGATTCGACAGGTGATTTCACATCAGCAGGCCGTCACGCTCATCAGCGCTGATCAACCGCCTCGTGATCTCCTGACGCCCGACCCGATCGGCGGCCCCGACCGTATCCCGCTATTTTCTCTTTCCAAAAGCAAACGGAGTCTTTTGCTGCTGGAAAATGATTTTCTGCGTACGCTTGGCAGTAAAAACGGACTGGTGATATTTAACAGCAGCGCAGCGCAATGGGATAAGCTCGATGACGCCGAATTAACCCGGTGGATAAAGGGTATGCGCCGCACGCTACATAAAAGCAAACTCACACTTTTAATCATTACCTCCGGCACCACCATAATAAACCTGAGTAATAATCTTCAGCGTTATTTTCGTCAGCTGGATGGCGTTGCCCATTTGAGCTTTCAGCAGGACAGCTGGCAGTATCGAATTAACTGGTGGTATGCCGCGGAACGCCTGCTCGCCGATCGTGCAATACGTCTGGGCTGTGAAGAAGATCGTTTCTTTGCCTTAAATGAAAAGCAGGAACCGTTGAGCCTTAATGACGAACAACATTATCTCGCGGACAAAATCGTGCTTGAGGGCGCGCCGCCGCTTTCACGCCAGTGGCAGCTCTTTGATGATAATGAGCAGGTCTGGTTCCAGGCACAGCAGGCTAATGCCGCGACAGTTATTTTTAGTCTGACCCGCAGCGACTATATCGGCGAACTGGCGAAGATGGTTCACAGCCTGCGTCGTGCTCGCGGCAACGGAATGAAAATTGTGGTACGTGAGATGGGGGCCAGCCTGCGTTATAGCGACGAGCGGCTGCTGCTGGCCTGCGGAGTCAACACCATCGTGCCGGCTAACGCAGCTATGTCGCGCTTTCTGACCACGCTGGAAGGTCTTCAGGGACAGGTGTTTAACCGTCGCGTTCCCGCCAGTCTTGAGGCGTTAACCGCCTCATTGCAGCCGCTGCATGAGAAAGGCTACCTGCGGCTTGACGCCTTCTGTCAATCAGTCAGCCAGTTGATCAGTAATACCTTACTGCCGGAAAATGATAAGGGCCTGTTGGTGGCATTGCGGCCAGTGCCGCAGCTTCAACCCCAGCAGATTCTGACGCTCTGTAAACCGCGTCGCTTCGGCGACCTGGTCACGGTGCTGGAAGATCGCGTCATACTATTTCTCTCCTCCTGCCGCTACAACGATCTCGATAAGGCCTTGAAATATATATTTTCATTGCCTCACGATGAGCTATTTGCAAACCGGATGGTCTGGTTCGAGGATAATCATATTCTTGCGGAAGTCAGCAATATTAAAAAACTGACGCCGATGGCGATTCAGGAACTGACGCCGGTTTCAGAATCTCTGCTCGAATCCACCCTCAAGCCAGTGGATGCGCCTGTACGTTCGGCACCGCAGCCCATCACTTTACTGCCGGAGAAAGAATCCCGATGAACCTGATGGACTGGGTACAGATTGCGCTGCTGGCTATTTTTATCCTGCTGATTCTAAAGCCTGTCTGGCAACGCTGGCTGCCGCGTCGCTGGAACGGCCTGCTGAATCGGCTGTTGCCTGCGCGTGCGCTAAAGTCTGAAGGTGACTGGCAGCGTCAATCTCCAAAAACGGATGCAAAAATTAATGAAAAATGATCAACCCGCTGCGGCCCACTCTTCCGGTTTGTGGTCCTGCTGGCGCGGACTGGGCGGCTGGAATTTCTACTTTTTAGTGAAGTTCGCCCTGCTGTGGTATGGCTATCTCAACTTTCACGCGCTGAGCAACCTGGTGTTTCTCGCCTGGCTGCTCTTCCCGCTGCCGACGGTACGCCTGCATCGCCTGCGCCACTGGGTCTCGATCCCCATTGGTGTCGGGCTGTTCTGGCATGACACCTGGCTGCCCGGACTCAGCAGCATCATGAGCCAGGGCGATCAGCTGGCGGGCTTCTCCGCAGCCTATCTTCTCGATCTGGCAGACCGCTTTATCAACTGGCAAATGATAGGTGCGCTCTTTGTCCTGCTGGTTCTCTATCTCTTTGTTGCGCAGTGGATTCGTATCACCGTGCTGGTTTCATTGATGCTGATCTGGCTCAACGTACTCACTATCGCTGGCCCGGCGATGTCGCTGCTACCGACCCGCGCAGCCACTCCGCAGGTGGTCCTGAATCAGACGCCAGCCGCCAGCCAGCCAGCCGCTACGCCGGATGGGCTCGATCAGTCTGCACCCGCGACCAGTACGAATCTGACCGCCTGGCTCAACCGTTTCTATGAGAGTGAGCGCAAGCGCGTTACCCACTTCCCCGACAGCCTGCCTGCCGATTCACAGCCATTCGACATTCTGGTGATCAACATCTGTTCGCTCGCCTGGTCAGATATGGATGCCTCGCAACTGCGTAATCATCCGCTGTGGCATCACTTCGACATCATGCTGACCAACTACAACTCCGCCACGAGCTACAGCGGACCGGCAGGGATTCGTCTGCTGCGTGCCAGCTGCGGTCAGACCTCGCACAGCGATCTCTACAAACCCACTGATTCACGCTGCTATCTGTTCGATAATCTGGCGAAGCTGGGCTTTAAAGAGCAGCTGATGATGGACCACACCGGCGTGTTTGGTAACTATCTCAAAGAACTGCGCGAAGGCGGGGATATTCAGGCACCGCTGATGTCGCAGGCGGGTATTGCGCCGGAGGTGACTTCATTCGACAGCACGCCGGTGTTCAATGATGCCCAACTGATGCAGCGCTGGCTCGACGATCGCAGCAAGAGCAGCGATGCCCGCAGCGCCACCTTCTATAACCTGATCCCGCTGCACGACGGCACCCGCGAACTGGGCAGCACCCAGACAGCCCCATGGAAGCCGCGCGCTCAGTTGCTGTTTGATCAGATCGACGCCTTCCTTACTCAGCTGGAGAAGTCAGGCCGTCGGGTGATGGTGCTGGTGGTGCCGGAGCATGGGGCCGCCCTGCAGGGCGATAAGATGCAGATGTCAGGGCTGCGCGACATTCCCAGCCCGGGTATTACGCATGTGCCGGTCGGGATTAAGTTTGTCGGCATGAAAGCCCCGCATCAGGGACAGCCACTCAATATTGATGCGCCAACCAGTCTGCTGGCAGTCTCAGAGATTGTGTCTCGCGTGGTGGATGGGCAGGTATTTAATGCGCCCAATGTCAATATGTCGGTGCTGACTGACAAGCTGCCGCAGACGCCAGTGGTGTCGGAAAACGACGGTGCAGTGGTGATGATGTATCAGGGCAAGCCCTGGATCAGGCTAAATGGCGGAGACTGGGTGCCCTATCCGGAGTAACGCATCACTGCCGGAAAGCAGAAGTGCGGGTCAGCCGCCGCTTAGCGCCTGACCCATTTTTATCGTGTTACTGTCGGCAGCAGAATAGCGGCCAGCGCCGCCGTTCTGCCTGTTATCAGCGCTTCTCCTGAAACGCCTGCCAGGTCAGCAGCTGCAGACTGGCGGAAAAGTAGTTCTGATCCGCAGCCAGCTTATCGCTCAGATAGCCGGTCTCATTCAGCGTGAGGTCGCGCACCGCCAGCAGACCGCCCTCAAGATGATAAGGTGCAGGTGCATTTGCCAGCACGTCGAACCAGGCGGGAGTCAGCATACGGCTGTAACCCTGCCAGACGCGCTGAAACGGCACCAGCGCCAGACTGTGCGGGTCATACCACCAGATGTTCAGCGGTACGCGAATCGCGTCATAACTGAAGCGGTTTGAGTAACCGACAGCCGGGGCAACCGAACCGTCGGCATTCAGCGCAACCCAGTCCAGCGGCAGACCGGTTTTGCCAAAACTCAGCTTACCCAGCAGCGTAAAACCATCATTAATCAGCTTATCCCAGACCTGCAGATGACTGCGCTCGCCAAACTCACGCCACGCCTGAAACAGGAAATAGGAAGGGTTAAGCACCACGTAACTGGTTTTATTGAAACCCTGCGCGCCCGGCAGCAGGACGGTATAGCCGCCAAAGTTCGTGACATCCAGCTTGATGATGGCGCGCTGAATACGGTCAGATGCCTGCTGGTAGCTCTCCACCTGCCATTTCTGAGCAGCACGCTGCAGCGCCCAGGCCAGCAGCACATCACCATCCGAGGCGTTGTTCTTATCAGCAACCGGATTGTCACTGCCTGGCACATAGCGCCAGTAGAAGAGATCGGTCTGCGGATTACCTAACTGGGTGCGTGTCCACTGCCACAACCTGTCAAACGTGGCGCGATCATTGTTGGCTACCGCCAGCAACATGCCATAACCCTGACCTTCGGTGTGACTGACATTGTTATTGGCGGTGTCCGTGATCCGCCCTTCCGCCGTCAGAAAACGACCTTTAAACGTGTCCCAGCCGCTGGCACTCGCCTGCGCACTGCAGGCCAGCAGTAAAACAGAGCAGATCCAGCCCATCCAGAATGGCTTACGTTTCATTTCCGATCCTATTGATATCGATAGTGCAGCGTGCTGCCATCATTGAGTTCAAGTGTAACCGGCACAATCCTGCTGCCGCCCTGGCCCTGTAACCAGCCTGAAAACAGTCCGGCTATGACTGCGCCAAATACTGCCTGCCAGTCAGCCGGAGAATGGGTATTGTCGCCAGCCGGTAAGGCGTGATACGTCATCAGCAGCGCCGTCTCTTCCGGCTGAAGCTGCACAAAGCCCCAGTTAAATCGCGCCAGCTGTAAGTTGGCCTCGCGCTCCAGATCCTGCACGGTGCGTGACGCTGGCAAAGGATAGCGGGTCGCCAGTGATTCACCCATTTTATAGAGAAAGGCCTCCGCCTCCCGCTGACCCGCGTTGGCCACCATCCCGTCAATCATCACGCTGACCAGGTCAAACCAGCCCGGCTGATGTGGATGTGATACCCCAGAATGTTCACTCATTACTTCTCTCCAAACAGATAACGGACATAGAGCTGCGCGCTGCTTTCGTTGTAGTCACCAAAGGTGTCATAGCCCAGCTGGCCGCCAATCGTCACATCTTTGTTGAGTTTGTAGTCCGCCCCGGCGTGCAGGTTGTAGCCGATGCCGTTTTTGCTGCCACCAGAATAGTAAGCGTCTTTTACACTGCCTCTTGCGGCAAGGGCTTCCAGCTCAGATTGCAGGCTGGCATTTGCAGGGAAGTACGCGCTCTTATCCTGACTGTAGGTCTGATAACCAGCCGCACCGCCAATATTCACGTTGAGATCGTCAAATTTACGTGAGAACTCTATCGGGAATGAGACCGACGCGTAGTTCTGCGGGCTGAAGTAGCCGCCCTGACCGTAACTGAAGTAGCTGAGGTTTTTCGAGAAATCCATCCACGACAGGCTCATGCCTACTTTCAGCTCGCGATCGTCACTGTGGAACGGACGGACATAAGCGCCAGCGGTTGCCTGCAGATTGTTATTGCTGGCGACATTCTCGCCAAGGTAGCTGTACGCGCCCGCGCCAGCATAGAAGCCTGCATCGCCATTGTCATAGCTTAACAGGGCGTTCGCGCCGTTCTTCGTGACGCGTCCCCAGCGTTTGCCGCTGGTTTTATCTTCTGCGCCGACGTAGGAGAGCAGGCTATCAGTAATCGCACGACGCTCACCGGTGAGGATCAGCGTCAGGAAGTCAGTGAGTTTCGGTGACCACTGCACGCCACCGACCAGTGTACTGAGATCCTGGCCCAGTGGCGTGCTGCCAATGTCCACTTTATAACTGTCGCCCTTCAGTGCCAGATTCAGCTCCACGCCAGAGGCGGTTTGCGAATCGGTAACGCCGTTCGGCAGATCATTCACCGTCGCACCGCCTGCGGCGACAACCCGGCCCTGACTCAGTGCATTGGTGCCGAAACGACGCCAGGCATCGGCTGCGCCACTGCCCGCCGTGAGTGAGACCGGCGTGGCGGTAAAGTCGAGACGCGCCGTTTCAAACGGCACGGTTGAGAAGGTCAGCGGCGCTTTGGCTTCTGTCAGCTTACTGAGGCCTGACTCGCCATCACGCCCCCGCACCTGCACCATGCCCTGACTCCAGGTGCCGGTTTTCTCCTGAAGCGAATCCATCATGGTATCGACGTCGTGCAGAACCTGTGACTGATGAGAGACGGTTTCGCTGCCCGCGGCCAGATCGCCCTGCGCTGTGACGCCCGTTGCAATGCCCACAGGTGCCGCCTGCCAGGGCAGCACAGTGCCGTAGCTGGACGGCGAACGTCCCACTGGTGAGGTATTACGGTTGATAAACGGATTATCCGCCAGCGCCAGGCCGCCCACGCTCGGCACGCTGCCAGGCTGTGCACCCTGCAGGCCAATCAGCTGCCCGCGTGCTGAACGCAGATATGCCATCGCCTGCGAATGGTCGCCATTGGCTTCCGCGACTCGCGCCAGCAGCAGCAGTCGATCCGGCGTCTGCGTGGTGGTGTTGAGGCCGCGACTCAGCTCGTTAGCGCGTTGCAGATTGTTCTGCGCCAGCGCGACGTTGATGGCCCCGACGCGCGCATCCTGCGTCGGTGTATCCTGGGTCATCAGGTAGTCATAGACCACACCCGCATCCCGGTTCATCTTGCCGTCCTGGTAAAGACGGGCCATCGCAAACATCAGATCACGGTTCTGCGGATCCTGCTGTAGTGCGCCAATCAGCTTGTCATACGCCACCGCGTACTGGCGCTGCTGCCGCAGGCGATCCACTTCGTTAATGAGATAGCCGTTGCGAATACCCGCCAGCTGCGTCGGCGTACTGCGCGCCTGCAGTTCCGGGTTACTGAGGAAGCGCTGCGCCTCACTGCCGAGACCCGCCTGATTCAGCACTGCCATCTGTGCAGCATAATCGCCAGCATTGCCCTGCACGCCGCGCTGCAGGTTAGCCTGCACCACTGAAACGGCGCTGGTGAAATCGCCCGCCTGCGCCAGCTTCTGCGCCAGGTTTCCGGCATCAACCGGATTGGTCGGTGGCGTGACCGCGAGCGCTTTAAGGGTATTGGCAGCCGCTGCCGTCGCGCCCTGTGCCAGGTATTGATCGGCCGTGCTCATCTGCAGATTAAAATTCACCCGCTGCGCCAGTTCACGCATCGCCGCCGTTTTAGCATTAGCGGGAATGCGCGCCAGCAAGGCGCTGGCCTGCTGCCAGCCGCCGCTTTCGCTGGCATTGAGCGCACCAGCATACAGCTCGCTGGTGCTGGCCCCGTTGCGCATCACCGGTTGCATTACGTTGGCCGCCAGCAGCGTATCGCCCTGCTGACGATAAAGCCGCGCTAAATCGAGCCGCAGCCAGCCATCCGAGGGATAGCGCTGAACGCCCTGCTGCAACGTCGTGATGGCCGCGGCGTTGTTGCCAGCGGCAAGCTGACGCTTCGCCTGCTGACGCAACGCATCGGCTTCATTGGCCCGTGGCGTAACGCTCTGACGCACGCTGTCCGGCAGCGCGCCCAGCAGCGTACTGGCTTCGGCATTCCGATTCTGCTGACGCAGAACGTAGAAAAGCCCTTCTTTGGCGCTGCGGTTATTCGTATCGCTTTGCAGAATGCTGCGGTAAATTTGCTCTGCCTGCTGCGGTTGATTGGTGCGGCGCAGCACGTCGGCGCGAAACAACCTGGCGGCCAGCCCTTTCTCACCGTCAGCCTGCACCAGCGGTTCACTCAGGGTCAGCGCCTGCGCAGTGTCCCCGCTTTTCAGCGCCTGCTGGGCGCTGGCCAGTTGTGCATAAAAACGCGCATCGTCCGCCTGCTGCTGACGTGAAGCACCCTGATCGCCGCCGAGCTGTGCAGCGCGCTGCAGATAATCTGCCGCTTCCTGATAATGTCCGGCACGCTGGGCCACATAGCCCATACCCGCTAACGCATCAGCATCCTGCGGGTTGGCGCCCAGCACTTTTTCAAAACTGGCCTGCGCTCCGCCAACGTCACCGCTGTTCAGCGCGCTGAATCCAGCCCCTTTTTCTGCGCCACCGACATTTTTACGGTAGTAGTCTATTACCGCTGAGTCCTGCGGGTGACGCTGCTGCCAGGTCTGATAGAGTGCCGCATCTGACGGCTGAGGGCCAAGCCATAGCAGTGCCTGACGCAGTGAGCGATCGGCATCCTGATTACCACTCGCCAGCGCGCTCAGCATCTCAATGCCTTCGCGACGGGTCTGTTCCTGATAAGTCAGCGCCTTACCCAGCGCCAGCTTCGCCCCCGTATCCTGCGGGTGCTGAGCCGCAAACTGGCGCAGCGCCTCAACCGCCTGCGGCAGCAGCGTCCGGTCACCCGCCATAGTGAGATAATATTCTGCCGCGACGCTGGGTGGTGGCTCATTGCCGGTAAAGGTATTGCGCCAGGTCTGTAACGCCGCCGGAATATTGCCGCTGCGCGCTTGCTGACGCGCCAACGAAAGCTGCGCCTGTGGAATGGTCTGCAGCTGGCGTGCACTGTCCAGTTCGCCGAGGTGCGGATCGTTGGGAGAGACCTGACTAAGCCGGGCGCGATACTGCGCCGCGGCGGCATTATCGCCGCCCTGCTGTGAATAAAGTGCCAGCAGATAAAGTGCCTGGGTATTGCCGGGTTCAACCATCAGCACCTTTTGCAGCGAGGCTTTCGCCAGATCATCATGCGCTTTCTGATGCCAGTAAGAGGCCTGATCGAACAGCGCCTGCAGCGCCGGATTGGTGCTTTCCGCCGCCAGAAGCGGAGGTGACAGAGCCAGCGCGCTGCCCAGCAGCAACGCCTTACGAATACCGGCACTCAACAGATTATTTTTCATTATTATCCTTACTTCCTGCCGGAATCACGATCTTGCTTTGGGTTCAGACGCCGCCACGCATGACGCTTCAGCATCACCCAGGCCGCACTGCCCACCAGCGCAGAGAGCAGCATCGCCGTCAGCGCCAGCAGCACCGAATGCTGGTTGGCATACCACACCACCATCATGTACCAGGGCATTTCGCCGCTGGGGAATTGCGCCCCGACGCGGAAACTGCGAATACCGTTTTCATCGGTAATAATCGCGGTATCGCCCCGAATTCCGGCGTTAATCTGCGCCGAACTCAAATCGTTATGCAGTCGCAGCAGCTGATCGTCGCTGGTTGCCACCGTCATCACCACCAGCCGATCGCGATTCCACGGCGATCGGTAGCTGAGGAAGCCTCGCCACGCCTCGTTGGAGGAGAAATAACGGTCGGCATCCAGCTGCTGGAGACTCCAGTCGCCCGTCAGCCAGCCGCGTAATTTTTCCAGCGTATCGGGCTCTTTCACACCAAAAGTGCTGCTCGTGGCGTCATACGGTGATGCTGCCAGCATCGCCTGATTAAAGGCGCTGTTGCCGGTCGTACTGACCGCCAGCAGATCGCTCTGTTGTAAGCGCGCCATGTTGGTGCCGCCGTTGGGCAGACCAAACAGCACCTGATTCTGCGTCAGTGCCACCCCCGTAGCGTTACCGGCACGCGCCGCCAGATCCAGCAACGTCGATAGCTCGGCATTGCTGGGCGTTTCCGGCAGCAGGAGCGTGCTCTGGCCGAAATCGGCCAGACGCGAGAACGGGAACGAGGCACCCACAAAGTAAGAGAGGTTTGGCAGCATGCTGAAGTGACGGGTATGGCTCAGATCGATCCATGAGTCCTCTTCAATCCGGCTCTTAATGTTGTTGTTCAGGAGTACACCGCAGGGCGCATCGGCTCGCGGTTTAATATTGAAGTAGAGTGCAAGCTGGTTGTCGCCATAAATCAGATAGGGTTCGAGATTCAGCTGATACTGCTCCTGACGCGCGTCACCGCCTAAACGATGCCAGACGTTTTCCAGCAGCCCGACTTTATTCACCGTCAGGTTGCGCAGGAACGTACCGTTAAGCATGACGTTGAGAAACGAGTTGTCCTCATCAATCCAGCTTTCCGACGGGAAGCGATAGTGCAGGTTGACCGGCACCGTTTTTCCATCCCACAGGAACAGGTCAGGTGCAGCGCGGAAGTTAACGCGTAGCGCATCATGCCAGATGCCACTGCTGGTCAGACTCTGATCCTTACGCAGCAGTTCGCTCAGACGTACCGGTCGGTCGGTGTTAATCCAGCGTGGTGCATCGTAAGGTTTGCGGTTGCCAATGGTCTGTACAGGAACCTGCAGCTGGCTCTCATCGGTCGCGAATGGCTGCGTCGTCAGCCGGTTCGCTGCCTGACGCAACTGCTCTTCATTGTTGCCACTCACCAGCAGCAATTTGTAAACCGGGTTGTTGGGATTATCCACCACCTGCAACATCGGGCCATTACTGGCCGGGAACGTCAGGGTACCGATCCGATCGCCAGGATGACCAAACAGGATACCGTTGTTTTCCGGCTGTTCGCCGCGTACTACCGGGAAGCGGATGCCACGATAATCACTCTGAATACCGAGCCAGGAAGCGACCAGTGCCGCCGCGCTGACCGCATCGGGTGAGAGGTTACTGGCAAAGCCCATCGTGATAGTGGACGCCGTCATCCGCTGAGGATCCAGGAAGGGACGCGGAAAATTGCGCAGACTGGTACCGATATTAAGCTGCTGCCCCTCAAGGTGCAGCGAGGTCTTCGGCAGAATGGTGACCTGGTACTGCTGCGCGCTCTCTTTCTCACACAGCAATTTGTCCGCATCGTTAATTTTAAAACTCAGGTTGTTGCTCGACACCACCATCGCCGCGGGAACATCCAGCTCATAGTCACTGACGTCGCTGTCAGTGGCTCCCAGCGGCAGTGTGCCGAGTGGCTGACCATTCAGCATCAACTGCAGCGACGTATTGCGTGCGGCCAGGGCGGCAGAGACGCGCAGCGTCAGATTCAGTCGTGCATTGGTAATGACTTCATCGCTGGGCAGGGTAAAGGTGATGCCCGACTGTAACTGGCCGCCGGTCAACGTAATGCCACGTGACTGGCCCATCTGAGCCACTGAGATCGTGCTGCTGATGGGCTGATTGATGGCTGCGGTAATCGGCAGCTGCGGTTCTGCAACCGGCATCGTCGCCTGGCCTGGCGCGTAGGGCAGCGCACTGGCAGCCGCTTCCAGCGCCGGATCGGCGTTGCTCAGTCCCTGTGGCAGTGGCACCGCGGACAGCGCGCTGCTGTCCTGGGTCACGGCACCGGTGCTCGTCACGGGTGCGGCGACCGGCGCAGAAGCCTCAGCGGTCGCTGACGCCTGAGATGCTGATGTTGTATCACCAGCGGGTGCATAGGATGGGGTCGTGGCTGCTGGTGTCGCATCCGGTGCGGCACTCTGTGGCGCAGAAGCCGAAGCCGATTCTGTAGCCTGGGTAGCCGGGGCCGCTGATGGCACTGACTGCGTGGCAGACTCGCCACCGCTGACCGGGGCCGTCACCTGGGCTGAACCGGCTGTCGGCGTGGCACTATTATTCATCGGTGCCGCAGGCGCGGCATCACTGACCGGCGCCTGATTTGTCGCTGGCGCACTGCCCGCTGCATTAGCTGGCTGCGAAGCAGAAACGGCATCAGGCGGTGTCGGCGCTGAACTGTTTACCGGCGCACTGGCTGCTGCATCGGCTGGCTGCATAGCAGAAACGGCACCATACGGCGTCGGCGCAGGACTGTTTAACGGGGCACTGCTGCTGTTATCAACAACTGCCGGCGTTTCCGCGCCAGCGGGCGTCAGCCATAACGCTGCGGTCAGTGAACTGGCCAGCAAAGTTTGCGTCAGGATCTTCATGCCACGCCATCCTCTTTCGCCGCGGCAGCCACCGGATCGACATTTTTACGTTTATCGTGGCGGCCCTTCCAGGTCAGCCAGAACAGCTCAAATACGGTACGGATAATGGTGCCCAGCGAAATCAGTGGGTTGTCCTGCTTATACTCCGGCTGAATCCAGGCATCCGCACGCGCCAGTACCACACGGACCAGTTCGCGGCGACGCGCCAGCGGCATCGCCTCAAAGCGCAGACGAATGCTCTCCTCATCACCGGAAATCTTACTGACCGGAATGGTGATCGCGCCGGATTTCAGCATCAGATCAATCTCTTCAATCTCATCCGTTTCATGGCGTCCATCTGGCGCGTCGAGTTGCGCACCGCCCATCGAAAGGTTGCTGGTCTGGGTGCGTGAGGAAATGCCGCTGGCGTAGTGAATAATCGCCGGGATTTGCACATCTACGCGGATAGTTTTACGCACCTGTTTGGTTTCGCGCGCCACGGCAATCGCCGCCATCAGAATGATCAGGCTGAAAATTGCCCAGCCGACGTTGAGTGCGATGACATAAGGATCGACGCCAAAGTAGTCATGCATCACGGCACGCACTACACCCGCCACAATTCCGATGCCCAGCAGCAGCGCCACAATCACGTGCGGACGCACGATATGGAAATCGAAGAACCCCTGATCCAGCACGCCGCCTTTATCGGTGACGTTAAACTTCCCATGTTTTGGCGACAGCAGGGTCAGGAGGGTCGGGATCACCAGATGGAAGCACATCACCGTTTCATAAATCTCACCCCAGAAGGTGTAACGGAAACGGCCATTCATGCGGGAGTTAACATAGAGCGACATGACCAGGTGCGGCAGCACGTAGGCGAAGATCAGCGACGCCGAGGAATGAATAATATTCAGGTTAAACAGCAGGTAGGCCAGCGGCGCAGTCAGGAAGGCAACGCGTGGCAGACCAAACTGGAAGTGCAGCATGGCATTAAGGTAGCAAAGACGCTGCTGCCATTTCAGGCCACGACCAAACAGCGGGTTATCAACGCGGAAAATCTGCGTCATGCCGCGCGCCCAGCGGGTACGCTGAATGATATGCAGGCCCAGACGCTCGGTTGCCAGACCGGCAGCCAGCGGAATGGCCAGAAAGGCGGAGCCCCAGCCCAGCCGCTGCATTTTCAGGGCGGTATGCGCATCTTCGGTGACAGTTTCAACAGCAAAGCCGCCAATCTCTTCCAGCGCTGAACGACGGATCACCGCACAGGAGCCACAGAAGAAGGTGGCATTCCAGTTGTCGTTGCCCTGCTGAACCGGGCCATAAAAGAGTGAGCCTTCGTTTGGAATGCTGCGCGCGGCGCGCAGGTTACGCTCAAAGGGATCGGGAGAATAGAAATAGTGTGGTGTCTGCAGCAGCGCCAGCTTCGAATCTTTCAGGAACGGCCCCACCGTTGCCTGCAGAAAGGTACGGGTCGCCACGTGGTCGCAGTCAAAGATGCAAATCAGCTCACCTTTGGTGATCTTCATCGCATGGTTGAGGTTACCCGCTTTAGCATGTTTGTTGTCGTCTCGGGTGATGTACCCTACCCCGACATCTGCCGCAAAACGGGCAAATTCGCTGCGCTTACCATCATCCAGCAGATAAACTTTAAGTTTGTCACGCGGGTAGTCGATACATTGCGCGGCCAGTACAGTGTCGCGCACCACATCCAGACTTTCATTATAGGAAGGCACATAAATATCAACCGTCGGCCACAGACTGGTATCGTCTGGCAAAGGTTCAATCGTGCGTTTTAAGGGCCACGTGGTTTGCAGGAAGCCGAGAATTAAGATCAGCCAGACGTAAAGCTCCGCCAGATATAAGCCAATCCCTAAAATAGCCTCAACTTCGGAATTAAAGTGCAGCGTCTCAGTAGTGCGCCACCAGATATAGCGGCTGGACATCAAGGCAGAGAGAATCACCATCACCACAGTTATTTTGCGGCTCTTGCTGAAACCCAATAAAAACATCATGCCAATGCTGATCAGACCAAAAATATACTGTTTCTGGCTGTCCATTGGCGTAATGATGATCACCGCGGCAACGGGTGCAAGCACCAGCAGCAGCAGGTAAAACCCGATTTTACTCATGATTCACCCTGAGAAGAGCTGTGTTAGATAGTCGCCTGCAGAAGTCGGCTAATAGTGGTTTGTGCGGATGGGAGCCTGAACTTCGCCATTACCCACGGTGATATTCAGAATGCTGCTGACACGCTTCGCGATCAGTTCAATATCAAATGCCGCTGCCGAAGCCGGGCTGAAATCATAAACAGACTGCTGGGAAGCATTGGCTTCACCCACGCTTTCATCACGGTGAACCACGCCCAGTAAGTTATCGCCCAGACGCTGCTGCATAAATGCGGTGACATCGCGATTAATATTCCGGCGGTTGTCGCACTGGTTCAGGATAAAATAGTGACCCTGCTTATTATTGAGCGGTTTACCGGTCATCCGGTTCTCTTCAATCTGCGGTAATAACGACACTGACGCGGTATCCGCTAACATCACCACTAAATGCATATCGGCCAGCGCCGTCATTGCTTTAAGGGCAGGACCGGGACCAGGCGGAAAATCAGCCACAATTACCAGGCCGGGATAATTGAGCACCGTATCCAGACCGCGTTTAATAAAGTGGGGATCTTTCATCAGGTTCTCTTCGAACCGTTCACGTTGGGGCTCGGTGACGTCGCCATAAGGCAGGACAAAAATATTGCCGCCGGTGGTGAGAATTGACTGGCTCCAGTCCGCCTGCTCTTCTGAGCGCGCTACAAATCCACGACCATCATGAAGCGGCACGCCAAAGTGCAGACGCAATGCATTCTGCACATCAAAATCAATCGCCAGAACTTTGCTACCGGAACGTGCCAGACTCCAGGCCAGATTCGCCGCCAGCGTCGTTTTTCCCACGCCTCCCTTCGGCGAGCACACACAAACTAACGGCATAACGCAATCTTCTCCAGTAACGGTTTGAGTAAGGTTTCTTTCGGCAGAGTCACATCGCGCGAGCGGAACAGCGCGCCAAACCGTTCGGGTTCAGAATGGGGGGCGGAGGGCGAGATGACAGGCTGTCGATCCGCCACCGGGGCGCGCAGGACGGGCTCTGCACGAAGGGCAGCAACAGGCTCAGCCACTTGTGGTCGTGGTGGCGGCGGTAGCGGAAAAAGCGACGAAGGACCGCGTTCAGCGGCACTGGTTGCTGTCAGGCTGCTGCCTGACAGGCTATCGAGAATCGACGTGCGGGCAGCCATTGCCGGTTGCACATTCAGGGTCGCAGGTCGTGCAGGAGCGTCAGGCAGAGGAGCAGTGAACTCATCACCGCGCAGCGGCTGAGGTTGAGGCAGGTCGATACGCTGACCGCTGCCCAATGGCGTCTGCTGTTCTTCTTTCGCCAGCTGACGAATCAATGCCCATTTACTGTGTTCCGCCGCTTCCTGCGTCTGGCCAGACATATCTTTAAAGTCGATGTCGAGCGTTTGCGTTTTCTCTTTAAAACGCTGCAAATCATCGTAATTATTCTTCATTGACCGTGGCCTGCAACAAGGGGGGAATTTTCCTGGAATATAACACATCCCTTGAATGTCAGTCAGAAAAACCTGATTACAAAAAGAGCAAATTCAATAAAATAGTTTAATCATAAAGATTAAACCCTGCCGACTAAAAGCCATTCTTAGCGTATAACCCCAGATAATTAATAAATTAAATTTAAGTTAAATTGTCTGGATATTTTTTAAAATTTTGCGGAAATAGCCGCTGTGGCAACGAATGGCCCAGCCAGAAGGACTCATACCAAACAGCGTATTTAACAGCGATAAGGCCATTCAGGTGCAGCAAAAAGCCGCTCGCCACCATGAGGGATTGATGGCATTTATCTTTTTCCGCTGAAAATATCACCAGAAAAAAACAGGTTAAACGTGGTAAAGAAAACAGGAGGGAAATAATCAGAATATGAGTGCGGAACCGCCAGCGGTGCGGCTTGCCACTGAATTGAGATAAAAAAAGGCTCCAGAAAGGAGCCTTCGGCTGGATGCCAGATGATTGCTCAGCTGACGTTTTCTGCCACCCCAACCGGCTGATTCTCATCCTGATCAACCGCGAAGCAGGCAATTTCCTGCCCGCCATAGTTTTTCAACTTTGGCTGCAGCTGTACACAGGTGCTGAAACGCCGATGGCAGCGTGCATTAAAGGCGCAGCCTGGTGGCGGATTCAGCGGGCTTGGCAGCTCGCCGGTCAGCTTAATACGCTCACGACGGTCGTCAGGATTAAGACGCGGTGTCGCTGACAGTAAAGCCTGGGTATAAGGATGGCGCGGATTTGCGAAAATCGCCTCTTTACTGCCCTTTTCTACGCAACGGCCGAGGTACATCACCATTACCTCATCGGCTATGTGTTCTACCACGGATAAATCGTGCGAGATAAAGACGTATGAGAGGCCCATATCCTGCTGCAGATCCATCATCAGGTTCAGCACCTGAGCACGCACCGACACGTCGAGCGCCGAAACTGGCTCATCAGCAATCAGCACGTCCGGATCGAGCATCAGCCCGCGCGCAATCGCGATACGCTGGCGCTGTCCACCGGAGAACATGTGTGGATAGCGGTCATAATGTTCAGTTTTCAGGCCGACTTTCGCCATCATTTCCAGCGTCTTCTCGCGACGTTCCGCTTTGGTAAGCATGGTATTGATCACCAACGGCTCTTCCAGAATCTGGCTCACTTTTTTACGCGGATTGAGTGAGCCATACGGGTTCTGGAACACGATCTGGATTTTCTGACGACGCAGCTTCTGCGCCTGAGGATCGTGTTTCAGCAGATCCTGACCGTGCCAGTAGAGCTGCCCTTCGGTCGGGGTTTCAATCATGGTCAGCAGTCGGCCCAGCGTGGATTTACCACAGCCTGACTCGCCAACCACTGCCAGCGTTTTACCGCGTTCCAGATTAAAAGAGACGCCATCAAGTGCCTTGACCAGACGCTCCTGACCAAACAGTCCCTTCTTCACCGGGTAGTGCTTCTTCAGATCAATCGCCTGTAACAGAAACTGATCTTTCTTAATTTCATGACTCATAAGTGGGTCTCCCGGCATCGTCCAGCGGATAGTGACACTTGGACTGGCGTCCTGGAATGGTGCGCAGTTCAGGTTCTTCCTGACGACAAAGGTCAGTCGCATAAGGGCAGCGTGGATTCAGCAGACAGCCAACCGGGCGATCATATTTACCCGGCACGACGCCCGGCAGCGAGGCCAGACGCGCTTTATCCGCCGCAAACTCTGGCAACGCACGCAGCAGCGCCTGCGTATAGGGATGGCGCGGCGCTTTGAAAATATCGGTCGCTTTGCCGCTCTCCACCACCTGACCGGCATACATCACGATAATGTGGTGAGCCGCTTCTGCCACTAACGCCAGATCGTGCGTAATCAGAATCAGCGCCATGTTCTCCTGCCGCTGTAACTCCAGCAGCAGTTCGATGATCTGTGCCTGGATAGTCACGTCGAGCGCTGTGGTCGGCTCATCGGCGATGAGCAGCTTTGGCCGGCAGGCGATCGCCATCGCAATCATCACACGCTGGCTCATGCCGCCCGACAGCTGGTGCGGATAGACATCGAGACGTGACGCAGGATCGGGAATACCGACCTGATTCAGCAGGTCGATTGCCCGCTGACGCCGCGTGCGTTTATTGCCGCCCTGATGCACCTTGATCGCTTCCATAATCTGGAAACCCACGGTGTAGCAGGGATTCAGGCTGGTCATCGGGTCCTGAAAAATCATCGCCACTTCTGCACCCACTAGCTGGCGGCGCTCGCGTTCGGAGATGTGTTGCAGGTCGCGCTGGTTGAACTCCAGCTTCTCAGCCATCACTTTGCCGGGGAAATCGATCAGCCCCATGATCGCCAGCGAACTGACTGATTTACCGGAGCCAGACTCGCCCACGATACCCACAACCTGGCCCTGCTCTACCTGATAACTGATGCGGTCAACCGCACGGAACGGTGCTTTATCGTCGCCGAAATGCACCGATAGTTTGTCTACATTTAATAACGCCATCTCGGTGCCTCTTTACTGCTTGAGTTTCGGGTCGAGGGCATCACGCAAACCATCGCCCATCAGGTTAAATGCCAGTACGGTAAGCAGAATGACCAATCCAGGGAAGGTCACTACCCACCAGGCACTTTGCGCATACTGCAGAACGTCGGAGAGCATGGTGCCCCACTCCGGCGTTGGCGGTTGCGCACCCATACCGAGAAAGCCCAACGCCGCCATATCGAGAATGGCGTTGGAGAAACCTAATGACGCCTGCACGATAAGCGGTGCAAGGCAGTTAGGCAGAATATTCACGAACATCTGGCGCAGCATACCCGCACCGGCCACGCCGGAAGCGGTGACATAGTCGCGGTTCACTTCGACCAGCACCGCCGCGCGGGTCAGACGGATATAGTGCGGCAGTGCCACAAAGGTCAGCGCGATGGAGGCGTTGACGATTGAGGGGCCAAAGATGGCGACCAGCACCAGCGCCAGCAGCAGACTTGGCAGCGCCAGCATGATATCGACTACACGCATGATGATGGCATCGACCACGCCGCCGAGATAACCGGCCAGCAGGCCAAATATCACGCCGAAAATCAGTGACAGCACCACGACCAGACAGCCCACCAGCAGTGACAGGCGCGCACCGTACATCAGACGCGACAGCACATCGCGGCCCACGTCGTCGGTGCCCAGGATGTAGCTCCAGTTACCGCCTTCCTGCCAGACCGGCGGATGCAGCAGCGCATCGCGGAACTGCTCAGCAGGTGCATGCGGGGCCAGTACATCGGCAAAGATAGCGCAAAGCAATACAATGATGATGTAGACCAGGCCCACAACGGCGCCTTTGTTACGTTTAAAGTAGTGCCAGAATTCCTGGAACGGGGTCATCGGCGTGGGTGCAACGGTAACGCTGCCGGGATCAACAACAGACATGATGCCCCCTTATTTCTTGTGACGTATGCGCGGGTTAACCACGCCATACAGCAGATCAACCAGCAGGTTGACCACGATGATCAGTACTGCGGTCAGCAGCACGCCGCCCTGCACCACCGGATAGTCACGGCGCTGCAACGCTTCAATCAGCCAGCGACCCAGACCCGGCCATGAAAAGATGGTTTCGGTAAGAATCGCCCCGGCCAGCAGCGTGCCGACCTGCAGACCAATTACCGTGACCACCGGCAGCATGGCGTTTCGCAGCGCATGCACCACGATCACACGCATCCGCGTCAGGCCTTTAGCGCGCGCCGTACGGATGTAATCTTCACCCAGTACTTCAAGCATCGCCGACCGCGTCATACGCACTATCACCGCCAGCGGAATGGTGCCGAGCACGATGGCTGGCAGAATCATGTGCATGACCGCATCGTGGAAGTCGCCCGGCTCACCCCAGAAGAAGGTGTCGATGAGCATAAAGCCGGTTAATGGCATGCTGTCATCCAGGAAGACGGTATCGCCGACTCGACCGGAAACGGGTGTCAGGTTGAACTGAACCGAAACCAGCATGATCAACATGATGCCCCACCAGAAGATCGGCATGGAGTAGCCGGTCAGTGAGATTCCCACAGCGGTGTGATCGAAAATCGAACCGCGCTTCACCGCCGCCAGAACCCCTACCGGGATGCCAATGGCCACGGCAAATATCATGGCGCAGATACCGAGTTCCAGCGTCGCTTTGAAGCGCGGAACAAACTCATCCCAGACCGGGATGCGGCTTTTAAGTGAAATGCCCAGGTCGCCATGTAATACGCCGTTAATGTAGTGCAGGTACTGTTTCCACAGCGGCTGATCCAGCCCTAACAGGGCCATTAACTGTGCATGACGTTCAGGTGAAATACCGCGCTCGCCCGCCATGATCAGCACCGGATCGCCGGGGATCATGTGAACAAACGCGAAGGTGAGTAATGTAATGCCGATAAACGTTGGGATAACAAGGCCCAGACGTCGGAGTATGAACTGCAGCATAATCCGGGTTCTCTCTTGTCCGCGCGACCGTCGCCGCGAGGGTTGTTATTGCTTACATCTGACGATCGGGTAGGCCCGACCGCGACGCAGACTGGCTGCGCCTCTACCGTTTCCAGTAAAACAGGGAGATAAAACCGGGGCGACGCGCAGCCGCCCCGGAAAAGGCGACAATTATTCTTTAATGTCTACCTGAGCAAAGTAGTGTCCGCCCAGCGGATCGACTTTGTACCCGGAGACTTTCTTGCTGACCGGTTCGTATACCGTTGAGTGCGCGATCATCAGCGCCGGTACCTGGTCATGCATCACAACCTGAGCCTGTTTGTAGTACTCGATGCGCTTCGCCTGATCGGCAGTCGCACGAGCGGGCTGGATCTGGTCCTCGAAGGACTTATCACACCAGCGCGAGTAGTTAGAGCCATCTTTAGCCGCTGAACAGCTGAACAGGGTAGCCAGGAAGTTATCCGGATCCCCATTGTCACCGGTCCAGCCCATCATGACGGTCTGGTGCTCGCCCGCTTTGGCGCGCTTCAGATATTCGCCCCACTCGTAGGTGACGATTTTGGCTTTGACGCCAATCTTCGCCCAGTCACTCTGAATCATTTCAGCCATGCGGCGTGCGTTCGGGTTGTAAGGACGCTGAACCGGCATTGCCCACAGGTCGATTGAGAAACCGTCTGCCATGCCCGCTTCTTTCAGCAGCGCTTTGGCTTTCTCAGGATCGTATGCGTAGTCTTTCACCGCGTCGTTATAGCCCCACATTGTTGGTGGGATCAGGTTTTTAGCAGGCTGACCTGCACCCTGATAAACGGCGTCGATAATCGCCTTTTTGTTGACCGCCATGGTCAGTGCCTGACGTACTTTCAGGTTATCCAGCGGTTTTTTCTCAACGTTGTATGACAGATAGCCGACGTTCAGGCCCGCCTGCTCATACAGGTTGATGTTCTTGTCCTGCTTCATACGCGCAATGTCAGCCGGATTTGGATAAGGCATGACCTGGCATTCGCCCTTCTGCAGTTTGGCGTAACGCACTGAAGCATCCGGGGTAATGGAGAAGACTAAGCGATCGATTTTTGGCTTGGTGCCCCAGTAATTCGGGTTAGCTTTGTAAAGGATGCGCGAATCTTTCTGGTACTGCAGCAGCTGGAACGGACCGGTACCGACCGGGTTCAGGTCGACGTTTTGCGGGGTACCCGCTTTCAGCATGTTGTCTGCGTACTCTTTCGACAGAATCGAGGCGAAATCCATGCCGAGGTCGGCGAGGAACGGCGATTCAGGACGGGTCAGCACGAAGCGAACGGTGTTGTCGTCCACTTTCTCAATTTTGCTGATCAGCTTAGGCATATCCATGCCTTCGAAATATTCGTAGCTGCCGCCGGAGACGCCGTGATAGGCGTTGTTTTTATCCAGCTGACGCTCAAAGGTGAACACCACATCATCCGCGTTGAAGTCACGCGTCGGTTTGAAATCTTTAGTGGTCTGCCACTTCACGCCTTTGCGCAGGTGGAAGGTGTAAGTTTTACCGTCTTCGCTGACATCCCACTTCTCTGCCAGTGCAGCGTGCAGTTCGGTGGTGCCGATGGTGAACTCAACCAGTCGGTTGTAGATCTGACGTGAGCTGGCATCGTAGGTGGTGCCCGAAGTGAACAACTGCGGGTTAAAGCCTTCCGGAGAACCTTCAGAACAGTAAACGAGGGTTTTTGCCTGAACACCGGCGGCGACAGTCATAGCAATCAGGCTCAGACCGACCTTCAGCATCCCGGATTTAGCCAGGGAGTTGATCATGCGTTTGCTCCATTGTGATGTGATGTTGTGTGTATTGCCTGACCTCTGATTTTTTTATGCGGTTCAGGCGTACCACCGAATAGGTGGTTAACGCGCGCTACGATTTTTTGTTTTTTCAGATGCAGGTTATGCATTCAGAAAATTCCGTAACTGCGCATTTATTGACGCATCAATTTGTCAACAGTTGCAAAGAACGTCAATACAACGGTTACTTATTTACACAGAGTGTGAGGAATCGCATGCAACGGTAATAAAAACCGTTTCTGTCCAAATGCCATACAATGCACAGCAGAGCTGACCTGAATTCCGTGTATTGTGCTGGAAGCCTGCTCTATCGCTAGTGATTCTCACCGCTAAAAAACTTAAAACTTTTACCGGCAAATGTTGAATAACTGAACGATTCACCGTGCGTTATGACGTTCATCCAGCGGAATATGCTGGTAAAGAAGCATAAGAAATCAGCATGTTGCCGCTTTCGGTCATAAGAAGAATGTGTCGCGAATTATGATCGCATCGCTTATGGGGTAAGGCCTGCCAGCGGGAAAGAAGGGATAATTATTGTCAGTAAGTGGAACGCGCGGAAGATGGGGTTTACTGGAACTTTTTGGAAGGTAACAAAAATGATTTGGATTTCTCAGGCGTTCTGAAGCGCCCATGTAAGTACCTGATGCGTTTGCCAGACGTGAAGCGAAGGGAGCATACGCCTGTAGCAAAGCATCGCGGGCCAGGGACAAAAACGCCGGGAGCGTTTTTGAGCAACGCAATGCGTTGGCCCGGCCACGGGCGCACCTCAGGGATGAGGTGCGTAATCGGCCGCGCTGAGCATGCCAGGGATGGCGTCTTTTGCGTCTTTGCGGAAGGCGTATGCTCCCTGAAGCCTGCTCAGCTGATAAGAGTGTGAATGCTTAGCGGTCAGATTGAGATCTGGCTTTGGACCTGTCAGTCGTCTGAAGCGCCCATGTAAGTACCCGATGCGTTTGCCAGACGTGAAGCGAAGGGAGCATACACCTGTAGCAAAGCATCGCGGGCCAGGGACAAAAACGCCGGGAGCGTTTTTGAGCAACGCAATGCGTTGGCCCGGCCACGGGCGCACCTCAGGGATGAGGTGCGTAATCGGCCGCGCTGAGCATGCCAGGGATGGCGTCTTTTGCGTCTTTGCGGAAGGCGTATGCTCCCTGAAGCCCGCTCAGCTGATAAGAGTGTGAATGCTTAGCGGTCAGATTGAGATCTGCCTCAGGAACACGGGCAGATCGGAAAGTCGCTTAAACCATCCATGGACGCTCGGCCCACGCCGTCCATGGCGTGGGACGCTTTCCTCCTCTGCCCGTGTTCCCTCCGCCTTGAATTTATGCGCTGCTGTCAGATTCACTCGGGTTTAGATCTTTCAGCCGTCTGAACCCCGCACAGCGCTAATTCTTTGCCTGCAAATCACTTTTCTACAGACGAAAAAAAACCTGTCTTTTCAGACAGGTTTTCTTAAATATGGTCGGCGAGAGAGGATTACTCTGCTCTTCGAGCAGCGCCCTTCGGGCCGTTGCTGAAGCAACGTTGTCTCGCTACGCTCGGCTCAAACCTCCTTCGGAGGTTCTCATCCTCATTTATTACAGACGAAAAAAAACCTGTCTTTTCAGACAGGTTTTCTTAAATATGGTCGGCGAGAGAGGATTCGAACCTCCGACCCACTGGTCCCAAACCAGTTGCGCTACCAAGCTGCGCTACTCGCCGATGGGGGCGCATGTTACTGCTACCCCCGATCAGCGTCAACCGCTTTTTATGCTTTTGCCGCCAATCGCCTGGAAAGCACGCGGTTACCCGTAATTAACCACCTGCCCTGCCCTTTTCGCTCACTATTACAGCGCTTTAGCCTGACCTTTTGCCGGTGCCTGACACCAGTTGTTGGCGGGGTTAATACCGCCATCTGGCGAGGTATAACCCAGACAGCCCAGAATGGTGTCGAACAACTCAACATGGCGATGAGTGCGGCCTACGCGCTGCTGCGCCTGCAAACGCTCAAAATTGCTGCGGTTCTGGCTGTCTTCCAGATACTTATCGGAGGCCCAGACCATCATCGGTACGCGGAACTGCTCAGGTGGCGCCATCTCGCGCGGCGTGCCGTGCAAATGCATATTCTCGCTAATCGACTCACCGTGATCAGAGGCATAGAAAACGATCGCCTTCTTATCACGCAGCTGATCCAGCACGCTATCCAGCATACTATCGACATACAGCACCGAGTTGTCATAAGCGTTAATCAACTGCGCTTTGCTGCAGGTCTCATCCACGCCCATACATTCCGGCTGATATTTCGCGAAACTGCGCGGATAACGCTGTGAATAGAGGTAGTGCGACCCTTTAGTGTGCAACACGATCAGATGCTTACCTTTCGGGAAACGATCCAGTGACGCTTTCATCTCCGGCACCAGCAGCATGTCATCCACCGCTTTGCCCTGATTACGCTTCTCTGAACCAATCTGCTCACGGAAAGCAAAGTTGTTGGCATTGATGTTGTCGTAGAACCAGACTTCGCTCTGCATCGCAAACAACTCAGACGTGAAGCCCAGCTCTTTCATCACCGCAAACACGTTCTGCTCTTTCAGCGTACGACCTGGGTTATCCATGGTGCCGCCTTCGCGTACGAACATGCAGCGCAATGACAGCTTGGTCGCGGTATCACAGGATTCGCCCCGGAACGCCACAAGATTCTTCTCTTTCGACAACTTTGGCGTGGTGTCACGCTCGTAGCCCAGCATCCCCATGTGATCCCAGCGGGTGGTCTCACCAATCACAAACACCACATAGGTGTCGTCCAGGCCGGCAGGCGCGACGTAGGTAAACTTCTTCGCCGGATCCAGCAATTCCTCGCTATTCAGCGTCTCATCCACGCGGGTCCAGGCAAAGAGTCCTACAGCTGCAAGCCAGTTTGAAGGAAGATAAGAGTGTGCCACGACACCGCCGTAGCTCGGTAGATCGACGTTGGTAATCTCTTCGTTTTGCTTCTGCAGTTTGTCCAGAAAGCGAATCGGCAACCAGACCAGCGCCACGCAAAGCAGCATGATCACGGAGGGTTTAAGACGCTGTCCCGGCGTGCGCAGCTGCTCATTCAACGTCATGCTCAGCTTATTACGCCAGATCATCAGCAGCGGCAGCGCGCTGACCAGCACCATCCACAGAATGAAATGGTAGCCAACCACCTCTTTAGAAAGATCGGTATCAGTGGTCATCACCGAAGCCACAATGCCGTAGCCAATTACGACGTTAAAAAATGCCATGTAATAAGCAGCGGCAACGGAAATCAGCACTATCAGCGTGGCCAGCACGCGATAAAACCACTTTCCACCCAGCGACAGCAGCCGCATCAGGAAGAAAGTCAGCAGCACAATGGCCACCACTTCAGTGACGGCAGTCAGCCAGTTCGTTATCGTAGAGTGCGAAAGAAAACCATCAAAACGACGATAGAAAATTGGTAAATTCAGTAAGATACCGAGGTAGAGCGCCAGCAGTAACGATAACTTCTGCTGAGTCAGGGTTTTAATATAATTCATGAAAAAAGGTGTTTCTCCGGTGTGAAGCGCTTAACCAAATCTTTTATGTGACTGCCGAAACGCGGCAGAGTTCGCTGAATAAGCGGACCGGACAAGATGAAGGAAAATTCTGAACGGATTTATAGGCTATAACGCGAGGTGGCTCAGTAAAGCATGAGGGCGTTTCATAGACCAGATAATAATCGCTGTCGACCTGATTAGCACATTTTTTGAACACAGCGCGGAGGATTAACCGGACATGCTGACGCAGTGAGACGGAAGTGTGGGATTGAATAACAGGCAAAAGTGCGGGCCTGATAATTCAGGCCCGGAGCATGCTTAGCGAATGATGTTCAGCGTCACGTCGATGTTGTTGCGAGTGGCGTTTGAGTAAGGACACACGATGTGTGCCGCATCCACCAGCTTCTGCGCTTCTGCTTCATCCATTCCCGGCAGGTGAATATTCAGCGTCGCTTCGATGCCAAAGCCGTTGGGGATCGGGCCGATACCTACTTCACCTTCAATCCACGCATCTTTTGGCATCGCGATTTTGTCGCGACCCGCAACAAACTTCATCGCACCGATGAAGCAGGCAGAATAGCCCGCCGCAAACAGCTGCTCAGGGTTGGTCACTTCGCCGCCTGCACCGCCCATCTCTTTTGGCACGCCCAGTTTAACGTCCAGTACACCGTCAGAAGAGGTTGCACGACCATCACGACCACCGGTAGCTTTGGCTTTGGCGCGGTAAACCACTTGTTCTAAAGACATGACATTTCTCCGTTACACTATTTAATCGCCTGCTACTTATTTAACCGTAATCAGGCGGTGAGGTTCAACGGGTGCAATGCACCCGTCGGCAATATTTATCGTGACTGAATCAGGTTATCACGCAATCCATCAAGCTGTAATTTCAGCGCCAGCAGGGCATCATCGTCACAGGCAGTGGCACATTTAACCGCTTCAGGAATGGCTTCAGCCTTAACGCGCAGCGCACGGCCAGCCTCGGTCAGTGTTACTGCAACCTGCCGTTCATCCTGACGGGTACGCTGCCGGTTAATCAGACCCGCGCTTTCCAGTCGCTTCAGCAGTGGCGTTAATGTTGCCGAGTCTAAAAAAAGCTGCTCGCCAATCTCTGACACCGTAACATCATCTTTCTGCCACAACACCAGCATCACCAGATATTGTGGATAGGTAATGTCGAGCTGGCTCAGCAACTGGCGATACACTTTATTCATTGCCAGATTGGCAGAATAAAGCGCAAAGCAGAGTTGCTGATCGACCAACAGTGGCATCGTTTTCACTTTTTTGTCATCTTGATCACAGTTCATGGTGTTCAATATATATAGCGCGCTAGATAATTGCAAGCAAACTTTTAGTCAGGGGTAAAAGCATGCTGGATTCACTGGAAGAACAGGCGCGTCGATTCGCCACCGAGGCACATGCCAGTGCCGGTCAGCGCCGCAAATATACGGATGAGCCTTATATTGTTCATCCGGCCGCGGTGGTGGAACTGGTGCGCAGCGTCAGCCATGACGAGGCATTGTTAGCGGCAGCCTGGCTGCACGATACCGTAGAAGATACCTCCACGACCCAGAGCGATATCGAAGCCCACTTTGGCGCGCGCGTGGCCAGCCTGGTGGAGATGCTGACCGATAGCGCACCGGCTACGGCGAAAAATCGGGCGGCCCGGAAGCTTGCGCACTTTCGCCATACGGCCAGCGCCAGTCCTGAGGCCCAGACTATCAAGCTGGCGGACATCATCGACAATACCCGCGCGATTGTACGTTTTGATCCTGACTTTGCGCGGGTCTACCTGGTGGAAAAGCAGATACAGATTGCGTTGCTGAAGCAGGGCGATGCACAGTTGTGGCAGCAGGCTTCGACGATCATAGAAAGCGGGCTTGCCCGGTTGCGGGAGCCGCCCTACAGCGTGCCGGAGAGCTGGTTTGTCAAACAGGCCGCTAAATACAGCATAAAACACGCATAAAAAAACCCGCCAGCGGCGGGTGTTTTCATGATGCCTGATTATTCAAGCAACTGGCGTCCCAGATAGGGATTGGCCTGTAATAACTTCATCAGTTTCTGCGCCGTCGCGGATGGACGGGTACGCCGGGCTTCCCAGCTTTTCACGGAAGATACGCTCACGCCCATCACTTTAGCAAACTCATCAACCTGCATGCCGGTCATTTCGCGCAGACGCTGTGGCTCTGGCTGGGCGGGTTGCTGACGCTGAATAAGTAACTCGGCGGCGCGATCATCACGTGTCAAAACAATCTGCTCAAGGCTGCTGAGCAATTCAAACATCGGGTCTTTTAATTCCATAGAGAACTCCTTAAAAACTCACTATGAAGCACGTGAAAGTAGAGAGGTACGAGCCTGAAGTCAG
The DNA here is from genome assembly GCF_009646115.1 of Pantoea eucalypti. Lineage (NCBI taxonomy): Bacteria > Pseudomonadati > Pseudomonadota > Gammaproteobacteria > Enterobacterales > Erwiniaceae > Pantoea > Pantoea eucalypti. The sequence goes on from NZ_CP045720.1 coordinate 4,003,131, forward strand.
GACTCTGAAACCGGGCCTGTTCAGGCTGGATCCCGCAAGGGTTTGTTTTTGTTATGAGAAAAACCATTACGGGACACAGCCTGCGGTGCACTGCTTATAAAGGTGTCAGAACAATGCAACAAATGCCGGGAGACTAAGTATGGATAGAGACCTGACTATTTGCCGCGCAATTTATAATTATTTTTTTAACTAACGTGTGCCGAAAACGCTCCAGCGCTTCTAACCTACTGAGGCGGTTGATTTTTGCGCCTGCACAGCGGGCAAAAAAATCAAATGGTGTTTGCTATTTATGTGGATGCCATCAAGCTTTTGGCGGGCACATTCTCATTTCTGTGAGGCATTACACCTCTTCAGGTAGTGATTGCAAAATATACGCCAATGGTTTACTTCATGAACACTTATATTCACAGTTCTGATTAATTTAAGAATAGTCCTGGTTTGCCGCTGAGCCCTGGCGCGCGGCGGCTCACAGCGACGTGCGGAGAAATATTTTATTCTGAACGCCGCCATATCGTCAGCGAAATCAACAGTCACTCTAACGAAACGGCAGATGCCTCATGCCGGTGCAGTCAGCCGTCCTTAATCGCGCTGATGCGCGCTAAAAGTGCAGCCTTGTGATTGCGCACTCATGACGGGTAAAAAGAGACCTGCCACCTGAAAGGATGAAGAGCGATGCGAGAAACAGATTTTGACGTCGGATACCCTTCTCATCGCGTACCGATGATGGGACGCAATGCCGTGGCGACCTCACAACCGCTGGCGGCGCAGGCGGGCTTACGGATGCTGCAGCAGGGCGGAAATGCTGTAGATGCCGCTGTCGCTACCGCCATCGCCTTAACTGTGCTGGAGCCAACCGGAAACGGCATCGGCAGCGATGCGTTTGCCATTGTCTGGGACGGCAGCGAGCTGCATGGATTAAACGCCTCAGGCCGTTCGCCCGCCGCGTGGCATCCTGAGCGCTTCGCCGGTTTGAGTGCAATGCCAGAAACCGGCTGGGAGTCCGTTACCGTCCCGGGTGCCGTCTCGGCGTGGGTCACGCTGGCGCAGCGCTTCGGGACCCTACCGCTGACCACACTGGCGCAACCCGCAATTGACTATGCGCGCAACGGTTTTCCGGTATCACCGCTGATTGGTCAGCTGTGGCAGCGAGGCTATGACAAGCTACGGGATCAGCCTGGCTTCATCGACTGCTTTGCGCCGCAGGGCCGTCCACCCCGTGCGGGCGAGTTATTCCGCAATCCGGCTCAGGCCCGGACCCTGCAGACGATCGCTGAGACACAGGGTGAAAGTTTTTATCGCGGTGCACTGGCGCAGAAGATGACAGCCTTTGCCCGTGAACATGGCGCGGCGCTGACGCTGGACGATTTGAAAAACCATCGCGCCGACTGGGTTACCCTGCTGTCACATCCGTTTGCCGGGGGATCGGTGCAGGAGTTGCCGCCTAACGGTCAGGGCATTGCGACATTGATTGCGCTCGGCATTCTGGAAGCGTGGGAGATCAACCGTTATGCGCCTGATTCGCCGCAGTGGCTGCATCTCTCCATTGAGGCGATGAAACTGGCACTGGTTGATCTGGAGCGTTATGTCACCGATGAAGATCATCTCGAGTTCCCGGCAGCGTTACTGCTGAGTAAAGAGTATATCCGCCAGCGGGCAGCGTTGATTGATCCTGACAAAGCGGGAGATTTCCGCTTTGGATCACCGCAGCAGAGCGGCACGGTGTATGTTGCGACGGCTGATGCCAGCGGTATGATGGTCTCATTCATTCAGTCTAACTACATGGGCTTTGGCTCCGGCGTGGTGGTGCCCGACACCGGCATCAGCCTGCAGAACCGTGGGGCGGGCTTTTCACTCGATCCAGACCATCCTAACGTGGTGGCAGGCGGTAAGCGCCCTTTTCACACCATCATCCCGGCCTTTGCGCTGGATGAGCAGGGTCAGCCGCTGATGGCGTTTGGTGTGATGGGTGGCCCGATGCAGGCGCAGGGTCATGTCCAGCTGGCGCTGCGAATTATGCTGCACCGCCAGAATCCGCAGGCTGCGATTGATGCGCCGCGCTGGCGGGTGGTACAGGGACGCGAGGTGGTGTTTGAATCGACACTCGATCGCAATACCCTGAGCACGCTGCGCCGCATGGGGCACAATGTGGTACTGGAAGATCCCCTGAGCAATTACAACTTTGGTGGCGCGCAGGCGATAGTGCGCGATCCGCAGGGTTTCTATATTGCAGCCAGCGAGAGTCGCAAAGATGGTCAGGCGGTGGTGTTTTAAGGCTGCAGCCGTGATCGCAATACCGCTAAACTGACGTTCAGGTTAACGCATGATGGCAGGAAACGTATCGCGCTCTGACGTGCGGGCGATCCCGTTGTATCACCGGCGTTTAAGAAAGCCTCTGCTTCACAGGCGGTTTCACATTGTGCCGTGACGGCGGTTTGTTCTATTCTTTAGGCCATTCCCACCTGGACATCAGACAGTACTACCGACAGGAGTTGACCCAATGGCTTCAGGACTTACACGCCTTATGGCACGCGGCGGCATTATGCTCGCTGGCGCGCTCATCGTGCTGCAACTCACCGCATGCGGTGACAAAGAAGGCGAGCAGCGTAAAGCATTTATTGATTTCCTCCAGAATACCGTGATGCGCAGTGGCGAGCATCTCCCTAGTCTCAGCGAAAACCAGAAGCAAAGCTTTGGCAACTTCGCCAGCGATTACGCCATCATGTACGGCTTTTCGCAGCAGGCGAACAAAGCCGTTGAACAGGGGATGCGTCCGGTGGTGGATGAACTGTCTGCCATTCGCGTTCCGCAGGATTATCTCAGCCGTCGTGATTCCCTGCGTCAGGCCACGAGCGCACTGGTCATTGTTACCCAGCAGATTGAGAGCGCAAAAATGCAGGCGGACAGCAGCAAAGCGGCCCTAAAGCAGACGGATGATCTGAAAAAAGTCTACGACACCGCCTATAACAAAGTGGTGACGGTACCCGCCAATCAGCTGATTCCGCTGCTGCCTAAACTTCAGGCGCTGAGCCAGGCTGCCGTGCAGACCGGCGAATTCCTGCAAACTCAGGGTACCCGCGTCAGCTTCAATGATGGCGGCGTGCAGTTCCCGACGCAGGATCAGGCTTCACAATACAACGCGATAATGAGCACGTTATCCGCGAATGCACAGGCGCTTCCTCAGGCACAAGCGGCCGTTCAGGGTGGCCTGCAGTAAATCTGCTTTATGGGCAGGCGTAGGTCGCCTGCCCGTCTCCACGCCTTTTCTAATCGCATCCGATAGCCTGTCGAATGAAGTGTGATCTGGCGCATTTTCGACCAAAAATAATTTGTGATCTGAGTCACATTTATATAACAAACCCCCGCCCTTTTAGTGTGATCAAACTCACAGATAATCAGCTATCACGCGTAAAAACCAGGCAAAACAACACGTAACCGTTATAAAAATGTGATCAATGTCACGCTAATCACCCCTGCCACCACCCTTAATCAGTGATATAGATCACACTTTTTCCGCGTGCTACGCAGTGCCAAATTCGCGTGATAGAGTCCGCGTGCATACAGTAATACCACCGGCTGCGAGTCGGGGTGGCTAAACAAAAACAAACGCGCTCTCCTATTGCAGCGCGTCTCAATAAGGGGTGGGTTTATGTCCTCATCAGTGAAGGTCAAAGTACAGAGCTTTGGTCGCTTTCTGAGTAATATGGTGATGCCAAACATCGGGGCGTTCATCGCCTGGGGTATCATCACCGCGCTGTTTATTCCAACTGGCTGGATCCCGAACGAAACGCTGGCCAAACTGGTTGGCCCAATGATCACCTACCTGCTGCCACTGCTGATCGGTTTTACCGGTGGGCGTCTGGTGGGCGGCGATCGTGGCGGTGTGGTCGGTGCAATTACGACAATGGGTGTGATTGTCGGTGCGGATATGCCGATGTTCCTCGGTGCAATGATTGCCGGTCCACTGGGCGGCTGGGCAATTAAGTCGTTTGACCGGGCGATTGACGGCAAAATCAAAAGCGGCTTCGAGATGCTGGTTAACAACTTCTCGGCCGGTATTATCGGGATGATTCTGGCACTGCTGGCGTTCCTGGCGATTGGTCCGCTGGTAGAAGGTCTGTCACACATTCTCGCCGCAGGCGTGAATCTGATGGTGCAGAACAACCTGCTGCCGCTGACCTCAATCTTCGTGGAACCGGCAAAAATCCTGTTCCTGAACAACGCCATCAACCACGGGATCTTCTCACCGCTGGGTATCCAGCAAGCCAGTGAGGCGGGCAAGTCGATCTTCTTCCTGATCGAAGCCAACCCGGGTCCGGGTATGGGCGTGCTGATGGCCTACATGTTCTTTGGTCGTGGTAGTGCTAAACAATCTGCAGGCGGTGCGGCAATTATCCACTTCCTTGGCGGCATCCATGAGATCTACTTCCCGTATGTGCTGATGGCGCCTCGCCTGCTGCTGGCGGTCATCCTGGGAGGCATGACGGGTGTCTTCACACTGACCGTGCTGAACGGTGGCCTGGTCTCGCCTGCTTCACCGGGTTCAATCCTGGCGGTGCTGGCGATGACACCAAAGGGTGCCTACTTTGCGAACATCGCTGCCATTGCTGCCGCTTTCGCCGTCTCCTTCGTAGTTTCCGCTATCCTGCTGAAAACCAGCAAGGTTAAAGAAGATGACGATATCGAAGCCGCGACTCAGCGCATGCATGAGATGAAAGCGCAGTCGAAAGGCCAGAGCGTGGCGGGTGCACCCGTCGCCAGCGATGCGATGAGCGTCGAGCTGCATCACGTGCGCAAAATTATCGTCGCCTGTGATGCCGGTATGGGCTCAAGCGCCATGGGTGCAGGTGTTCTGCGTAAGAAAGTGCAGGATGCAGGTCTGAGCAATGTGTCGGTGACGAATACCGCGATCAATGCCCTGCCAGGCGATGTCGATCTGGTGATTACCCATCGTGATCTGACAGAGCGTGCTATTCGCCAGGCTCCGCATGCGCAGCACATCTCGCTGAATAACTTCCTCGACAGTGCGCTCTACAGCACGCTGACCGAACGTCTGGTTGCCGCTAATCGCAGCGACGTGCATCGTCAAACGGTCACCACTGCGCTCTCTGACAGTTACGATGAAGGCAACGCACACCTGTTTAAACTGGGTGCAGATAACGTCTTCCTCGGCCTGACCGCCAGCAACAAAGAACAGGCGATTCGTTTTGCTGGTGAACAGCTGGTGAAAGGCGGTTATGTAGAGCCAGAATATGTTGACGCGATGCTGGCGCGTGAAAAACTGACGCCGACCTACCTCGGTGAGTCGATTGCGGTGCCGCACGGGACCGTTGAAGCGAAAGATCGCGTGCTGAAAACTGGCGTGGTGTTCTGTCAGTATCCGGCAGGCGTCCTGTTTGGCGAAGAGCCAGACGACGTCGCGCGCCTGGTGATTGGTATTGCTGCCCGTAATAACGAGCACATTCAGGTGATTACCAGCCTGACCAATGCGCTGGATGATGACAGCGTGATTGAGAAGCTGGCGAACACCACCCGCGTGCAGGAAGTGCTGGATCTGCTGTCAGGCAAGCCTGCCGTCGCGTAATTCAGAGCAATTCTTTCCCTGGGGCGGTCATGCCCGTCCCGATTTCCTGGGGCGGGTTTGCCCGCCCCATCGTCATTTGATATGGGTCAAAAATTATGAAAGCGTTACATTTCGGAGCAGGAAACATTGGTCGCGGCTTTATCGGCAAATTACTGGCTGATGCAGGTATCGAACTGGTTTTTGCTGATGTGAATCAGACGGTGCTGGATGCACTGAACGCGCGTCATGAGTATCCCGTTCATGTGGTTGGCGAACAGGCCAAAGTGGAAACCGTTAAAGGCGTCAGTGCCGTAAACAGCACCAGCGATGAGATCATCACCCTGGTCTCTGACGTCGATCTTGTTACCACCGCCGTGGGTCCGCAGATTCTGGAGCGTATTGCCGCCAGTGTGGCAAAAGGTCTGGCAAAACGCAGCGACAACGGTAACACCCGTCCATTAAATATCATCGCCTGTGAGAATATGGTGCGCGGCACCAGCCAGCTAAAACAGCATGTGCTGAAGGCGCTGCCGGCGCAGTATCACGCCTGGCTGGAAGAGCATGTCGGCTTTGTGGATTCCGCTGTCGATCGCATCGTGCCCCCTTCTGAAGCAGGCAGCACCGATCCACTGGAAGTGACCGTTGAAACCTTTAGCGAATGGATCGTCGATCAAACCCAGTTTAAAGGTGACCTGCCAGCCATTCCTGGCATGGAACTGACCGACAATCTGATGGCCTTTGTTGAGCGTAAACTCTTCACCCTGAACACCGGTCACGCCATTACCGCCTACCTCGGCCAGCTGGCGGGTCACCAGACCATTCGTGACGCCATCCTTGATGAAAAAATCCGGGCCGTAGTGAAAGGCGCAATGGAAGAGAGTGGCGCGGTACTGATTAAACGTTACGGTTTTGATGCGGAAAAACATGCGGCCTATATCCAGAAAATACTGGGTCGTTTTGAAAATCCTTATCTGAAAGATGATGTTGAGCGCGTAGGCCGTCAGCCGCTGCGTAAACTCAGCGCGGGCGATCGCCTGATTAAGCCCACGCTGGGCACAATGGAGTATGGTTTACCGCACGCCAGCCTGGTGCAGGGTATTGCTGCTGCCATGCACTATCACAGCGATCAGGACCCGCAGGCACAGGAACTGGCCGCGCTGCTGGCAGAAAAAGGCCCGCAGGCTACGCTGGCTGAGATTTCAGGACTGGATGCCGACAGCGAAGTGGTGGCTTCTGTGGTGAGCGCCTGGCACGCTATGGCATAATGCGCACGTGTTAGTGACGCAAGCCGGGCGCAGTTCGCCTGCGCCCAACGGCGGTATTGAACCCATGCAGGCAATAATGGAAGAGAAGCAGGCTTTTGAGAACCGGGTGCTTGAGCGCCTGAACGCCGGTCGTTCGGTGAGAAGCTTTCTGATCGCCGCCGTTGAGCTATTGGCTGAAGCCGTCAATCTGCTGGTGCTGCAGGTGTTCCGCAAAGATGACTATGCGGTTAAATATGCCGTAGAACCGCTGCTGCTGGGTAATGGCCCTTTGGGCGAACTCTCGGTTCGCCTGAAGCTGATTTACGGACTTGGCGTCATCAGCCGGCACGAATATGAAGATGGTGAACTGCTGCTGGCGCTGCGCGAAGAGCTGAATCACGACCACGGCGATTATCGTTTTACTGACGACGAGATTCTCGGCCCGTTTGGGGAACTGCACTGTGTCACGGCCTGGCCACCCGCGCCGGTGTTTAATACTGAAGATCCCGAGCTGCGCAGTATGCAGCAGCAGCGCTATCTGCAGATGGTGCGCTCCACCATGGTCCTGTCACTCACCGAGCTGATCGCGCGCATCAGTATGAAGCAGGCGTTTAAAAAGTCCGGTAGCTGATCCTGTCAGGCGCCATCACGGCGCCTTTTTCGTCTTAACCTGAACGGGAATATGCGCCAGATTTGGTGTATCCTTGCCCTGTTTTCCTCAACGAGTTGTTGTCATGAAAGAGCAAGAAAAGAACGAAATCAAACTTCTCAGCGATAAGCTGGACGCATTGAACCGCAAAGAACCGCAGCTACTTGAATCGGGTGATGTCGAGAAACTGGGCGCGTTGCTGAAAGAGAAAGAAGCGCTGGTCATTGAGATTGAGCGCCTGCGCGGTCAGCGGGTTGAAAAACTCAGTGCCGAAGCGCAGAAGCTGCAGAAAATGGGCTTCAGCCGCGAAATTACCAAGAAAGAGCAGGCAAATCTGGGCGCGCTGAAAAAAAGCGTGCGCGGCCTGGTGGTGGTGCATCCAATGACCGCGCTGGGACGTGAGATGGGTCTGACAGCGATGACCGGCTTCGCTAAAACCGCATTCTGACGGAGTCGATCAGGCAGCTGCCTGATCGACATCGGCTTTGCGTTCGCCAGCGGCGGCGTACACCTGCTCCGCCAGCGCATCCAGCAGTTCATAGCGACGGCGATACTCTGCCCGCTTCTTACTGGCGATCTCCTCCAGTGTCTTGCGCGGCAGGCTCAGCGGCAGAGTAAACATCCCATCTTTGCGCGCTTCACCGCTCAGCGACAGCCAGAATTCACTGTAGCTGGCAAAGAACTTATCCCCTTTGCTATGGCGATAACGCAGACTGCGGAAGACATGTGTCTCATCACCTACCGCCAGAATATTTTCCACACCGCACTGCTTCGCAACAATAAATACCGCTTCCATTAACAGACGCTTTGGAAAGAGACCGTGAGCCGCTTTGGTCGCCTCGCGGATCATCTCATTATTGATATGTTTCCGCGGCCCCTGTAGTCCACCAATTAACAGGGTGCGCTGGCTATTTTCGTTGAGAATAGAAAATGAGAGCGACGCAATAATTTCGTCGTTATAACGCAATACCAGTGTCACTTCCCCTTCCCGGTCGAAATAACCAGAGCTGCACGAGAGGATAAAGTTTTCGCCATTTTTACCGGTCAGTGTGGCCAGTGGATTATCCGTAGCGCTTTGCAACAGCTGGCGCAGCATAGGATTTTCCAGATTATTCATCAGGCTGTAATGATCAAGTATCGCCTGCGCACGTGCTGCAATGCTCAGTCCTGAACGCAGATAGGGCCGGTGCAGCTTAGCGGGCAACAATCCCTGCGTGCTCATCAGCAGCGGGAGTTGCGGTAAATGCGACAACGCGTGCAGATAATGCAGCGTCGTCAGTGGCGATATTAAGGTTCTTAACACAAATTTCAGGCGGAAACGTTTACTTTTCCAGAGTTTATCCGGAACATATTTCCCGCTAATTAACTGAAAAAAAAGAGAAGCAGAGGATTCGGTCGTATTTTCCTGAGTAGTTATAATTGACATAGTCAGCGACACACAATGAGTTAAACAAGAATGTCACTGAAAATAACATAGTCAATATCAACGGCAGGTTAATGCGGAATAACATTAAAACTCATATCTGATGACTTCGGGTCCGAATCTGGAATACACAAAATAGAGATAAAAAAAACCGGCGAAATAAATTTCACCGGTTTATCTTCATTGCGTTTACGCTTTGTTAACTTACTGAGCAGCAGCGAAGCGGGCTGCCGCTTCGTCCCAGTTAACCACGTTCCAGAACGCTTTGATGTAGTCAGGACGCTTGTTCTGATACTTCAGATAGTAAGCGTGTTCCCACACATCCAGACCGATGATCGGGAAGCCAGAAACGCCGGCAACCGCTTCACCCATCAGCGGGTTATCCTGGTTTGCGGTAGAAACCACAGCCAGTTTGTCGCCTTTCTTAACCAGCCATGCCCAGCCAGAACCGAAACGGGTCGCAGCGGCTTTCTCGAACTCTTCCTGGAATTTTTCCACGCTACCGAAATCTTTCTCGATAGCCGCTTTCAGGTCACCCTGCAGCGTGGTACCGGTTTTCAGGCCTTTCCAGAACAGGCTGTGGTTAGCGTGACCGCCTGCGTTGTTACGCAGTGGGCCTTTTTTGTCTGCTGGCAGCTGATCCAGTTTGGTGATCAGCTCTTCTACCGGCAGATTAGCAAATTCAGTACCTTCCAGCGCGGCGTTAGCGTTGTTCACATAGGTCTGGTGGTGTTTGGTGTGATGGATCTCCATCGTCTGCTTGTCGAAATGCGGTTCCAGTGCGTCGTATGCGTAAGGCAGGGATGGCAGTGAATAACTCATGTTCTTCCTCTCCATTTAGTTTGAGCAGCACGACGAATTCGGGACGTGCCGCGTAAGCAGTCGAATCATTATAGTTAAATTCATGTAGCGTAAAAGGGTAATCAATGCCCTATTAACCATAAGGATTTGCGAAAGCCGGCATTAGCAACCCGTTGTTTTTACAGTGTGCTGATGCTGGCTCTGCCTTTTCAGACGTGCCAGGCAGGGAGAGCAGCACGCTGATGCCAGGCTATCAGCCAGCACGCCTCCCGCCTGAACGCCGCGTCGGCCCTGCTCTGCGCGTTACTGACCCAGCTCGCGCAGGGCGCTGTCGAGTGCGCCAACCAGCCAGTCGATATCGCTCTCCTGGAAAGCCAGTGGTGGACGCAGTTTCAGCACATTCCCATACGGACCGGCGACCGAGGTGAGCACACGATGTTCACGAAGCTTCTCAATCAAATCCAGCGCCAGCGTTTTGTCCGGCGTTTTGCTGTGACGATCGGTGACCAGTTCAAAGCCGATAAACAGTCCGGCACCGCGCACATCCCCCACACACTCATAGCGATCCATCAGGGTTCGCAGCTCAGCCAGAAGCTTCGCGCCGACCACGCGGCTGTGTTCCTGTAATCCCTCTTCGGTAATCACGTTCAGCACCGCCTGCGCCGCCGCCATCGCGACCGGATTCCCCCCAAAGGTATTGAAGTAGGGAATCGAATCGCTGAAGGCTGCCAGCACATCACTTTTTGCCAGCAGTCCGGAAACCGGAATGCCATTGCCCATCGGCTTGCCAGTGGTAATCACATCAGGCACCACATCGTGGCGACCAAAGCCCCAGAACGCGTCGCCAGTTCGGCCAAAGCCAGGCTGAACTTCGTCGGCAATAAAAATGCCGCCGTTGGCATGCACCACCTCAATCGCTTTTTTCAGGAAGCCGCGTGGATTGGGCAGAACGCCGTCCGAGGAGAAAATCGAGTCCGCCAGGAAACCGGCAAATTTAATGCCGTGCGCCGCCATGTCATCAATCTGCTGCTGAATCTGGTCTGCGAACCAGTCACCCAGGTCGGGCGCATCCACACGGTAGGCATCTGGCGGCATCACCAGCCGCGTGGTCGGTGCCAGTGGCTGTCCACTGCCCAGTGCCGGAGACGCGCCGGAGGTCAGCTCACTGGTGCCGTGATAGGCCTCTTTACTGACGATAATACCGGTACCGCCGCTGAACGCGCGCGCCACGCGAATCGCCAGATCGTTGGCTTCCGATCCGGTGCACATGTACATCGCGCGATCGATCGCCGCAGGTGTCGTTGCCAGCAGCGCTTCACTGTAATCCAGAATCTTTTCATGCAGGTAACGCGTGTGGGTGTTCAGCATTTTCATCTGCTGCGTCACCGCCTCAATCACGGCCGGATGGCAATGACCAATGCTCGCCACGTTGTTGTAAACGTCGAGATATTTATCGCCCGCTGCGTCCCACAGATATTGCCCTTCACCCCGCACCAGATGAACCGGTTTGCGATAGAACAGCCGATAGGATTCGCCAAGCACTTTGCTGCGTTTATCGGTCAGTTTGCGTGTGTCACTGTCGAGCGCATCGGCATGTTCAGCACGAAAACTGTTGGTATCCATAATGGTGGAACGCGTGGCCATATTGACTCCCGTTACAAGGATGAAGGAAGAAGAGCGGACTCCTGTATCATGCCTGCCTGAATCTAAAATGCAACAAAATACACAAAAGCAATAAAATACACATGACGCCGTCAAGCCGCCGCGCTAAGCTTGCTCTCTGATCCAGACAGAATCTTTCGCGTCACTGGCGTATCATCCATGCTCTTCGCGCTTTATAAGGATTTCTCTATGCTGCAGGAAACGCGCCTTCATCGCATCCGTGCCTTACTGACCCGGCTAAACCAGGTCAGTACCGAGCGCATTATCAGGGAGCTGGGGGTGTCACGCGAAACCGCGCGCCGCGACATCATTGAGATGGAAGCGCTGGGTCTGGCACGCCGCGTCCACGGTGGCCTGGTGGCCATTGAAACCCAGGCTGAACCGCCGCTCACGGAACGTCGCAGCACCCAGACCCGGGAGAAACGCGCAATCGCCCGCGCCGCTGCGCAATTGCTGCAGCCCGGACAGACGCTGTTTCTTGATGCGGGCAGCACCACCACGCTGCTGGCAGAGGAGTTACACGCCCTTTCCGGCCTGACGATAGTGACCAACAGCCTGCAGGCCGCGCTGGCACTGAGCGCTGGAGAAGAAAACCAGCCGTTGAATAATCAGATTATTTTGCTGGGTGGGACGATGTCGGCGGGTGCGCAACAGACGCGCGGCGAAATCACCGTTGGCGAGATTATCCGCTACCGAGCCGATGTCGCGCTGCTGTCGCCAGTGGGGATTGACGCAGAGTGCGGTGGCAGCAGTTTTCACCCGCACGAAGCGGCTATCGCCAGAGCAATGGTGCAGCAATCCGCTGCCTGCTATCTGCTGGCCGATCACACCAAACTCGGCGTGGTCAGCCGCACGGTTTACGCGCCGCCGCAGGCGATCTCCCTGCTGATTACTGACAGTGGCGGCGACAACGGTGCCGCACTTGAGGCGTTGCAGCAGACATTGCCAGCGGTAATGGTGGTTTAACGCAGACGCTGAGGATGGCTGTAGACTGTGGCGCGGCCAGGTTTACTGAATCCAACCAGCGTCAGGTTGCAGCGCTCAGCCACCTCAACCGCCAGGCGGGTCGCCGCCGAGACCGCAAACAGGATCTCCACGCCGCACATGGCAGACTTCTGCACCATTTCATAGCTGGCGCGGCTGGAGACCAGCACCGCGCCCGGTCCCCACGCAGCCTGACTGCGATAACCCAGCAACTTATCCAGTGCCACATGGCGCCCCACATCTTCACAGCCACCCGCCAGTTGACCATCAGGCTGGATCCACGCAGCAGCATGGGTGCAGCCCGTTTTCTGTCCGACCGGCTGATAATCTTTCAGCTGGCCCAGCGCCCGATCCAGGTGGTCCAGCGCGAAGGTCTGGGTAAACGGCAGCGGAGAGAGCGGCTTGCCAATCTGGTCCAGCTGTTCAACACCGCACACGCCGCAGCCGGTCCGGCCTGCCAGCGCGCGACGCTGTTCTTTCAGCGCCATAAAGCGGCGGCTGGACAGCTCAATCTGCACCTCAATACCGTGACAGCCCGGCACAATATCCATGCCGAAAATGTCGCCAGGTGCGTCGATAATGCCCTCTGATAGCGAAAAGCCCAGCGCAAAAGCCTCCAGGTCTTTGGGCGTGGTCATCATCACCACGTGTGATATATCGTTATAGACCAGCGCCACCGGAACTTCGTCTGCCAGCCAGTCATCCTGTGCATCGGTCAGACTGGCGCGCTGCCACACCTGCGTCCTGCTAACGCCGGTTTGAATTGTTAAATCTTCGCCTGAATCAGGCTGGATAGCTTTCAAAAATATGACCTGTTGTTAAGAGATGATCTCATTCGGTGCCCGGTAATGCAGAGCATAGACGCGCTCTGATTCTGCCTTTTAGCCCCCGAGAGCGCAAATAAACAGCGAGGCAATTGATGCGGTTTCTTCAGTGAAAATAACTGTCGCCCTGCCTGCTGGCGGCCCCATGAGAAAAGGTCTTTTTCATGTGTTAACGCCGGGAAAATCTGCAAATCACTGGGGTGTTAATGCGGATGTTTTGGGGAACCCGAAACACATGCCAATCCGTCGCCTTACCCTTTAACGGGCCAGAGAGATTCATCAGATTACAGTGAATAAAGAGGCAGGAGACACCCGTAAAAAGAACTTTGGTCAGAAGAGTCTGTTCTGGACTGCTATCATCAGCTTAGTACTGCCGCCTGCCAGCGGCATTGTGATCCGGGGACCGTACTTTTCAGATGCCTTTGTCATTCCGCTGAGTCGGCTGGCACTGATTGTGCATTCTGTTTCGGCAGTGACGCTGATCATCGTGATTATGGTGCCCGCTTATGCCGCATTATGGGTCAGAGGCACACTGGCCGCGAGGGTAGAAAGCTGAATATGCTCTTAATGAGCCAGACAGCATTATCCTTGTGGATATCGTGAGCGGCGTAATTCGCCAATAAAACAGGAAAAACGCCCCTGATGAGTATTCGTATAATCCCGCAGGATCCGCTGGAGAAAGGCGAAAAAACAACGGAGGAGATGATTCCGCCGTTACTTTTTCCACGGTTGAAAAATTTATACAGCCGTCGTGCCGCGCGACTTCGCGATCTTGCGGCGAAAAATCCACTCGGCGATTATCTGCGCTTTGCGGCGGTGATCGCTGAAGCGCAGGAAATTGTGCTGTATGACCATCCTCTGCATCTCGATCTGCATGCCCGACTGACGCAGAGCGCCAGCGAGGGCAAGCCACCGCTGAACATCCATACTCTGCCGCGCGATCCACACTGGCAACGGCTGCTGCACTCGCTGATTGCTGAGCTGAAGCCGGAGATGAGCGGTCAGGCGCTGGCGGTGCTGGAGAATCTGGAGAAGGCCTCAGCCACAGAGCTGGAGACACTGGCCGGTGCGCTGTTTACCGGCGAGTATGCACAGGTGAGCAACGATAAAGCGCCCTTTATCTGGGCAGCACTCTCGCTCTACTGGGCGCAGATGGCAGCCCTGATACCCGGTAAGGCACACGCTGAAATGGGGAATCAGCGTCAGTTCTGTCCGGTCTGCGCCAGTATGCCGGTCGCCAGCATCGTTCATATGGGCAGTCATGAAAGCGCGCGTTATCTGCACTGCAATCTGTGCGAAAGTGAATGGCATGTCGTGGGCAGCAAATGTACCCAGTGCGAACAGTCCCGTGACCTGCACTACTGGTCGCTCAGCAGCGAGAAAGCAGCCGTGAAGGCGGAAAGCTGTGGCGACTGCGGCACCTATCTGAAGATGCTCTATCAGGAGAACGATCCGGCCATTGAACCGGTGGCCGATGACCTGGCGTCGCTGATACTGGATGCAAAAATGGAGCAGGAAGGCTTCGCGCGCAGCAGTCTCAATCCTTTTATGTTTCCTGGCGAATAGTCACTGAATCCGGAGAACCTGATGAAACTGATTGGCAGCTATACCAGCCCGTTTGTGCGTAAGATTTCGATTATCCTGTTGGAAAAAGGCATCACGTTTGAATTCGTTAATGCATCGCCTTACAGCGATGACAGTCACGTGCCGCACTACAATCCGCTGGGCAAAGTTCCGGCGCTGGTCGCTGACGATAAGCAAATCTGGTTCGACTCCAGCATCATCGCGGAATTTCTGGAACTGCGCGGTGAGGAGCCGGCCCTGTTGCCTGCCGATCCGCTTAAGTCGCTCAACATCCGTCAGCTGGAGAAGCTGGCAGATGGCGTCAGCGATGCTGCGCTGGTGATTGTTCGCGAGCAGATGCGTCCGGGTAATTTGCAGTCCGAAGAGGTCCTGCTGCGTAACCGTGAAAAGATTAAGCGCAGCCTCGACATGCTGGAAGCCGTGGCCGCTGAAGGAAAATGGCTGAACAACGGCCAGCTCAGTCTGGCGGATATCGCCACCGGCTGCATGATCGGCTATCTCAATTTCCGCCGCGTGGTGCCAAACTGGTGTGTCGAACGACCGGCGCTGGTGAAGCTGGCGGAAACGCTGTTTCAGCGCGAGAGCTTTGCGCGGACAACGCCGCCTGCGGCGTGATGGGTGCTGTAGCTGGCAGGTGGCTGGATTCAAAGATGCGGTTTTGGGGCTAATTGTCTAATCCAGCTCTGAAGCGCGCCGTTCTTTCTGAGGACGTCCTTATATCTGACTTTCTGAGACACAAGTAACTGGCTGACTATCTTTGATAGCGGCCTGTTATTTTTTGGGATGTATGCAGTATACGCAGAATACGAACCCCATCTGTTTCAGCCACATAGAGAATGATAAAGGGAAAGCGTGGGACTGCCAGCTTACGCTGTTTTTCTGTGCTGACTTTCGTGCCCGCCAGGGGGTTTTCGCTAAGCAGACTGGCCATACGGATAAACTTAACGTCTGTTGCACTGGCTACCCGTACGCCAGCCTCACGATACAGATAACGAAATATCGTCTCCCTGTCCGCCTGCGCCTGTTTTTCCCATTGAACGGCTGATATCACAATGTTCCCCGCGCGGCCTGCGCTTTCAGCTCTTCCATGCGGGCATTCATTTCATCGTTACTGATGAACTCACTTTCACCGGCATCATAACGACTGAACGCCGCCGTTATTTGCTCTTCCAGCCATGCATCATGTTTACCCTCCTGATATTGCCGCTCTTCAGCAGCCAGCTCTTCCGCTCGCTGACGCATAACCTCAGTCAGCGTCTTCTTCTGGCGCTCGGCTGCCCGCATGGCGAGTCGTTTAACGTCGTCATCGATTCTGAAGTGGATAGTGCTCATGGCCGGACTCTCGTGTGGTGTCATTTGTGTTGTCATCATGCCTGTCATCCCTTTCTCTGTCATCCCCATTCCACTCTTATAGTGATGCCGACAATAGTGATGCCGAAAATCACCACGCTATTATGAATAAGCGGCTGATTGCAGTTGCTGAAAAGAATATTGAGAAGAAGATGTAAACGAAATGGCAAAGTGAAAAATAATTCGTTTGCCAGAGACGCCTCGCAATCTATTACTTAGCGTTCAGCAGACTTACGAAGCAGACGATATATATGTGAACAGAAGAAAACAGTAAAGGAAGAACGTAACGAGAGACTTTTAGCGCGGACTGAAGGTGGTGGAACACCAACAGCCCGCTGACCACAACTAACTGAATCGGAGTTAATTATGGCTGGAAGAGATTCTACGTCAGAACCCGCTGTACCCCAAGCACGTAAAAGCGTCGTCGGTTACCGCCCCAACGGCGGCAGACCGAATCCATTACCTCAACTGACCATCAAAGGACGATGGCTGGAGCAGTGGGGATTCGTCAAAGGCCAGCCAGCCAGTCAGCCAGTCAGCCAGTCAGCATTATCGCCGAACAGGGCCAACTGATTATCCGGCTGGCTAAGGAGTGATCGGCAGGTAAAAAAATCCCGGCATTTAAAGGCCGGGATTGAGTGTTTATTCAGGTGGGAATTTCTGCTTTTTTCTTTTCTTTAACCACATTTTTATACAGATTCTGATACCCAGGATAAGGCCACCGACCTATCCAGATTTAAAGAAAGATGCAAAAAAATCATTCCAACTTAACGCTGCTCACCTAATTGAATTGATTTATTAAAGAAATATTGAGCTTTAGAATCACTTAAATCCATTGGTGTTCTCAAGCCGCCTATAGCATCTTTAGGGCCAGGAACATATTTACTGTCTTCAAATAAATAAGCCAGATCAGCCGTATTCTGCTCCGCAATCGGTGTTTCCGTAATACTTCCATCCGTATTCAGCGCGCCTTCAATATTCTC
Organism: Pantoea eucalypti; assembly: GCF_009646115.1. NCBI lineage: Bacteria > Pseudomonadati > Pseudomonadota > Gammaproteobacteria > Enterobacterales > Erwiniaceae > Pantoea > Pantoea eucalypti. The sequence goes on from NZ_CP045720.1 coordinate 4,020,195, forward strand.
CGTATGGCTTGCTACTTGCTCACCAGATCTAGCTGGCGTAACTAACGACGTCCCTTTATTTTCATCCTGAACTGGATTTACCAGTTTGCCAATGTTTTCTGTGCCTGCAAGTTGAGCACCACCAGTATTTAAATGGGCATACTAATCCTGCAACGAACTCAGATACTTCCCAATAATCTCATCGTTATCCATTATCTACAGGGTGACAAGACGCTCCAGTCATTGGAGGGCATTTTATCAGCTACATCTTTAATGGCCAGTCCGGCAGGCCCTGCTTTTACCCCGATTTCCAGCAACTGCTCTGCGACCTTTTTCCGGCAGGAATATAGTGTAGTGCAACTAATGCAAGATTACTTTTTAATTGCAAAGAACTACAATTAACCATGCTGTATAAGCCAGTCTTGATAGCCAGAGAAAAATCGAGCCAAAGGATAGATCTGTTTTTGTCAAAAAAACCTTTATGAAATAAAAGGGGCTTTTATCATCAGTAAATCCTTGGTGGAAATACTTCCCGTACAATGCAAAAAGAAAAAATGCAAGTCCTCCGGAAAAATTAGACATTAACAATAATTCATCCGCCCCCCTTCGATACTCCGCTATCGCTGCAGACATATATCCAAGAACAAGAAAAACCAATGCACAGTTTGATAAAGCATCCCGTTTAAAAAACATATAATTGAAATAAAGCATGGAGTCCTTACCTACCTTAGCGCCACCAAGATTTTTATAAACAAAAATAAAAAAACAACCACCCCATAACAATAAAAAACATAACAACATAAAGGATGAAACATTGAAAATAATATCATTCGAAATCATAGCGGTATATTTCCTTAGTGGAGTCACCGTTCATATCTATTTTTTTATCATAGGAATCAATAGCAGAACCTGTAAAACCAATTCCCAGTCCAGTAGAAAACGAAATACCAATGCCATCTTTCCCGCCAGACATTTCCTACAGAACCGGGACCAAAACCGACGCTAGTTGAATAATCACGATTTAAGTCTCCAAACAATCCCGGGAAATATGGACCAAAGTCAATACCGATTGAAGCTCCAGCCTTAATACCAAATTCTTTAGTGTATCCTGTAGAAATAGAGAAGTAATCATTATTAATCTCATATCCTCTTTTCAAAGCAAGTCCCACGCCACCTGAAACTTCAACTTTTCCATTAGGTTTAACCTTATATTCAGTCCCCCAGGAAGGCCCTTCACCAATAGCAACATGATTCATCCCTTCCTGAATTTTTTCTGGTGTCAGATTATTGTCCTTGCCATACTGATTCCACGAGCCTACGGTCAGTCCGTAATCATTTGTTCCTGATGACAACATGCTGTTCCAGCCATCATTGAGCGAGTTATTCTCAATCGCATTTTCCCCCGCCTGAGCACCCGCCACAACATCCGCCGTACTGTCACCCACGACTCCACCCGCAAGTCTCGCCGCCAGCGTCCCCAGAGCGCTGATCGTCTGCCGCTGCTCTTCGCTCAGGTCGTCACGCTTAACCCCCGGATTTACGAAAAAGCATACGTATACTCAGGCTATCCCGGCCCAAAAAATTCCATAAAAAAAAGGGACGATTGCTCGTCCCTTTTCCGCACCGCTAATCACATTACTGCAGCAGCGAGATATCCGCGACCTGCAGGAACAGCTCTCGCAGTTTTGACAGCAGCGTCAGGCGATTGACCCGCACCGCCTGATCGTCGGCGTTAACCATCACTTTATCGAAGAAGTTATCTACCGCAGTACGCAGTTGAGCCAGTTCGACCAGCGCATCCTGATAGCGGCCTTCCGCGAAGTAAGGCTGCAGCTTGCTGCTCAGCGCGGTGACAAAGGTCGCCAGCTGGATCTCTTCGTTCTCTTTCAGCAGCGACGCCTGCACGCTCTCATTCAGCGTTTCGGTCGATTTCGCCAGAATGTTAGAGACGCGCTTGTTCGCCGCCGCCAGTGCTGAGGCTGCTTCCAGCGTACGGAAGTGCGACACCGCTTTCATGCGTGCATCAAAGTCAGCCGGACGAGTCGGACGACGCGCCAGAACGGCCTGCAGCGTGTCGATGCTGTGACCCTCTTCCTGATACCAGGTGCGGAAGCGACCCAGCATAAAGTCGATCACATCATCGACCACGCGGGCGTTGCTCAGCTTGCTGCCATACAGACGCACCGCTTCGTCAGTCAGCGTTTGCAGATCGAGCGGCAGGTTTTTCTCAACGATGATACGCAGCACGCCCAGCGCCGCACGACGCAGTGCGAACGGATCCTTGTCGCCTTTTGGATGCTGACCGATGCCAAAAATACCGGCCAGCGTATCCATTTTGTCAGCAATCGCCAGCGCACAGGCAACCGGGCTTGACGGCAGATCATCACCGGCAAAGCGCGGCTGGTACTGCTCGTTCAGCGCGACCGCCACATCTTCTGCTTCGCCGTCGTGACGCGCATAGTGCATGCCCATCACGCCCTGCGTGTCGGTGAACTCAAAGACCATGTTGGTCATCAGGTCACACTTCGACAGCAGGCCTGCGCGGGTGGCGTGATTCACATCGGCGCCAATTTCACCGGCAATCCAGCCCGCCAGAGCCTGAATGCGGTCGGTTTTATCGCGCAGCGTGCCCAGCTCTTTCTGGAACAGGACGGTTTCCAGACGCGGCAGATGATCTTCCAGACGCTTTTTGCGGTCGGTGTTAAAGAAGAACTCCGCATCGGCCAGGCGTGGACGTACCACTTTTTCGTTGCCGGAGATGATCTGGCGTGGTTCGCTGGACTCGATGTTGGTGACGAAAATGAAGTTCGGCATCAGATTGCCGTCATTGTCATACACCGGGAAATATTTCTGATCGCCTTTCATGGTGTAGACCAGCGCTTCCGCAGGCACCTTGAGGAATTTCTCTTCAAAGGTCGCGGTCAGTACCACCGGCCACTCCACCAGCGAGGTCACCTCTTCCAGCAGGCTGTCGCTGATATCGGCGTTGCCGCCTAAGCGACGTGCGGCTGCTTCTGCATCGGCTTTAATCATCGCTTTGCGAACCTGATAGTCTGCAATGACCTGGCCGCGTTTTTCCAGCACATCAGGGTACTGATCGGCGTTGTCGAGCGTGATTTCGCTTTCACCCATAAAGCGGTGACCGCGAATAACCCGGTCTGACTTAATGCCCAGAATGGTGCCAGGGATCAGTTCATCGCCCAGCAGCATCGTCACAGTGTGAACCGGACGAACGAATTGCACATCGCTGTCGCCCCAGCGCATCAGTTTGGGCACTGGCAGCTTGCTGAGTGCGGTCGCAATCATCGCAGGGAGCAGCGCCTGAGCGGCTTCGCCTTTGACCTGAGCGCGGTAAACCAGCCATTCGCCTTTATCTGTGGCGAGGCGTTCAGCCTGATCGACAGTAATGCCGTTACCACGCGCCCAGCCTTCGGCGGCTTTGGTGGCGTTGCCATCAGCATCAAACGCTGCGGAAACAGCCGGACCGCGCTTCTCCACTTCCCGATCGGGTTGTGAGGCGCTCAGGTTTGCCACTTTCAGTGCCAGACGACGCGGTGCAGCAAACCAGCTGACCTCGCCGTGGCTCAGGTTGGCGGCATCCAGTTCAGCGGTGACCTGCGCGGCAAAGGCTTCTGCCAGGCTGCGCAGGGCTTTTGGTGGCAGCTCTTCGGTGCCGATCTCCACCAGGAAGGTTTGTTCAGTCATGGCTGCCTCTTACTTTTTGTTATTGCACATCGGGAAGCCCATTGCCTCGCGAGAGGCGTAGTAAGCTTCAGCCACGGCTTTGGTCAGGGTACGAATGCGCAGAATATAGCGCTGACGCTCTGTTACCGAGATCGCTTTGCGGGCATCCAGCAGGTTGAAGCTGTGTGCCGCTTTCAGAATGCGTTCGTAGGCGGGCAGTGGCAGCGGTTTTTCCAGCGCCAGCAGATGCTGCGCCTCTTTCTCGTACTGCTCGAAGCAGGTAAAGAGGAAATCGACGTCGGCGTATTCGAAGTTATAGGTGGATTGCTCCACTTCGTTCTGATGGAACACATCGCCGTAGGTGGTTTTGCCCAGCGGGCCGTCGCTCCAGACCAGATCGTAAACGCTGTCGACGCCCTGGATATACATCGCCAGACGCTCCAGGCCGTAGGTAATCTCGCCGGTCACCGGCTTACACTCCAGGCCGCCAACCTGCTGGAAGTAGGTGAACTGCGTCACTTCCATGCCGTTGAGCCACACTTCCCAGCCGAGTCCCCAGGCACCCAGCGTCGGGTTTTCCCAGTTATCTTCCACGAAGCGAATGTCATGCACCGTCGGATCCATACCCAGCTCTTTCAGCGAGCCGAGATAGAGCTCCTGAATGTTGTCCGGTGACGGTTTGATGATCACCTGGAACTGGTAATAGTGCTGCAGACGGTTCGGGTTTTCACCGTAGCGACCATCGGTTGGACGGCGTGATGGCTGCACGTAGGCGGCGGCGATCGGCTCCGGGCCGAGTGCGCGCAGGCAGGTCATCGGGTGTGAAGTGCCAGCGCCCACTTCCATGTCCAGCGGTTGGACAATGGTGCAGCCCTGACGCGCCCAGTAATCCTGCAAGGTCAGGATCAGCCCCTGAAAGGTTTTGGTATCAAACTTTTGCATGTTGAGTGTGCACGCGCTTCGGTTAGATTAAAAAAAGAGGCCGACAGTATACCCTTTGACCGCGCGATGTGCAGCCGTAAATCCCAGGCGCAACCGGCACGTTTTCGCAGTGATTCAGGGCGCTGGCATACAGATGCCTCTGAATCCTGTTGGCAGCAGTTGTTGCTCTGGTCGCATTTGACTACCCTTTGGCGCACGGAGCGATGCGCAAGAGGACGCCATGCCGCAGAAGATTTACTGGATAGACAATTTACGCGCGGTCGCCTGCCTGATGGTGATCGTGATTCACACCACCACCTGGTATATCACCGGGCCGATGGCGGTGACGGGCACCACCTGGGATGTGGCAAATCTGCTGAACTCGGCATCACGCGTCTGCGTTCCGCTGTTCTTTATGATCTCCGGCTATCTGTTTTTCGGCGAACGCAGCGCCCAGCCGCGCCACATGGTCAGGCTGGTGCTCTGTCTGCTGTTCTACAGCGCGGTTTCGCTGGCCTATATCACCTGGCTGACGCCAATCAGCGAAGGACGGTCGATCCTGAAGATGCTGCAGAAGCCGGTGTTCTATCACCTGTGGTTCTTCTTTGCGCTAATTGGCATCTATCTGATGTCGCCGCTGATTCAGGTAAAAAATGTGCAGGCGCGTTATGTGGCGCTACTGGTGCTGGTGCTGGCGGTGCTCGCCAACCCCAATACGGTCAGTCAGTCGCTGGGCCCGTTTCATTTCCTGCCGGTTAACCTCTATGTCAGCGGTGACAGCATTTACTACCTGCTCTATGCACTGCTGGGACGGGCGATTGGCACCATGGATACGACCCGGCGCGGCCTGACGCCGCTGGCTACCGGACTGTTTATCGCCTGTGTGATTGGTATTACGCTGGGGACGAAAAAGGCGCTGATCGTCAACGGCGCGTTTAACGATACCTGGTATCTTTACTGCGGACCGCTGGTGTTTATCGCCGCCATCAGCCTGCTGATCGTGTTTAAAAACAGCCTGAACCAGCGCACTCTTCCCGGTTTAACGCTGATTGCCCGTTATTCACTGCCAATCTACGGCTTTCACGCGCTCTTCATTCACTATCTGCGCACGCATCACTACGATGATATGTCGCGTCCCTGGCTCGACCTGCCCTGGGTGTTTGGGCTGACGCTGGGCGGCAGCCTGCTGCTGGGAATGGCACTGAAACGCGTCGATACCCGTCATTTCGTCAGCTGATCGGCTTCACGCTGGCGGGCGCGTCGTAGCTGGCGCGCCGATGAAAACCCCGCCGCCAGCGCCGCTTTTTCGGCAGACTCACCCTGCTGCTGACGCTGGCGCGCCACGCCAACCCGCAGCTGCTCATGGTATTCCCGCACGCTGATCCCCAGATGCTGACGAAACAGACGCGCCAGATGGCGGCTGCTGACGTGGGTGCGTCCGGCCAGTTCAGTCAGCGTCCAGCCATGCTCTGGATGGGCAATCATCAGATCCTGCGCGCGGTGAATGGCCGGATGCATGTGGTTGCGATAACGCAGCCAGGGTGAAAGCTGTGGGTCGTCACCGGCGCGGCGAAACCAGACCACCATTTCCCGCGCCACCGCCAGCGCGGTGGGCGTATCACAAAGCTGAGTGATCAGATGCAGTGCCAGGTCGATCCCGGCCGTGATGCCCGCGCTGGTCCAGATATTCTCATGCCCGACAAACACCCGATTCTCCTGCACCCGTGCACGTGGAGCCGCCGCTTTCAGCCGGGCAATCACATCATGATGAGTGGTGCAGAGTACATCATCGAGCATGCCCGCCTGCGCCGCCAGCAGCGCACCCGAACAGACGCAGACCAGCATGAAGGTCTGCGCGCACAGCGCGGCGTTCTGGCGCCTCAGCCAGTCGCGTGCTTCTGCGGCCTGAGGTGTGGCATAACAGATCTGCGAATCATAGACGCCCGGCACCACCAGAAGGCTCCCTTCTGGCAACTGTTCCGGTAAGGGTTCAATGCCGCCAATGGTCATGCCGGTGGAGCAGACCACCTCCGGCTGCGGACCAATATAGCGCAGCGAAAAGCGATCGCCCGCCAGCTGCAGCGTCTCAGCCGGGCCGGTCAGATCCAGCGCCATCACGCCAGGCAGGGTTAAAAACCAGACGGTACGAGTCATATTGTGGCCAGCGCTACGCCAGATCCCAGCCACGGGCGCGCCACAACGCAGGCAGTTGCGCCATATCGTCGAAGCGGGTCACCAGCGGGTGGTCCAGTTCAGGGTTGTGTGGGTCAGCGCAGTAGTAGTAGACAGGAATGCCAGCGGCGATACCGGCGCGGGCGCCCGCTTCGGAGTCATCCACCAGAATGCAGCGCTCAATCGGCACCTGCATCTGTTCTGCGGCGTGGTACATCAGTTCCGGATCGGGCTTCCAGTGCAGAATGTCATAGCCGCTGTAGAGGTGCTCCTCGAAAAGCGGCAGCATGCCGGTTAAGCCCAGCGAGTGCTGCATCTTTTTTACGGTTCCGTTTGAGACTACGCACATCGGCACTTTTATCTGCTCAACCAGCGCTTTCGCGCCTGGGATGGGCTGCAGTTGCAGATCAAACAGTCTTGCCACTTCCGCGCGATAAGCTGTTTCCACCTCTTCCATCGGCAGCGTTACCTGATGCGCATCGCCCACGTCACGAATGATGTCGTAGAGTTTGACGCCTTTATACTTTTCAAACATCTGCTGCAGCGACAGCGCCAGGCCGTAACGGGCAAAGGTGTTAACGTAGGCCTGGGTACAGAGCAACTCACTGTCGACCAGCGTGCCATCGCAATCAAAAAAGACGCATTCTACTGACATCAGACTCTATCCTTCGATTCGGGGTGTATTCCACACTCTACCGCACTCAGCGCAGATTGCGAGACTGGCAATCGGTTGCGAAAAATCATTGTATTGCCCCGGTAAAATCGCCAGGATACGCGCCGATGATTTTTTCTTCTGGATGGATGGCATGAGCAAGCAAGGCGTTTTGCAGCGCATCTTCAGGCTGCAGGAACATGGCACCACGGTGCGCACCGAAGTGATCGCGGGTATCACCACTTTTCTGACGATGGTCTATATCGTCTTCGTCAATCCGCAGATCCTCGGCGTCGCCGGCATGGATACCCAGGCGGTGTTTGTGACCACCTGTCTGATCGCCGCCTTCGGCAGCATTCTGATGGGACTGTTTGCTAATCTGCCGGTGGCGCTGGCACCCGCAATGGGGCTGAATGCCTTCTTCGCCTTTGTAGTGGTCGGGGCGATGGGCTATTCGTGGCAGGTCGGTATGGGCGCGATTTTCTGGGGCGCGGTTGGCCTGCTGATCCTGACGCTGCTGCGGGTGCGCTACTGGATGATTGCCAATATCCCGCTGAGCCTGCGCGTTGGCATCACCGCCGGTATCGGCCTGTTTATCGCGATGATGGGGCTGAAAAATGCCGGCATTATCGTACCAAATCCCGATACCCTGGTGGCGGTAGGGAATCTGACCTCGCACAGCGTCCTGCTGGGCGCACTCGGCTTCTTTATTATCGCCATTCTGGCATCACGCAATATCCACGCAGCGGTGTTGATCTCAATGGTGATCACCACCGGCATCGGCTGGATGCTGGGCGACGTGAAGTTTGTCGGCCTGTTTTCAGCACCCCCATCGATAACGTCTGTAGTCGGTCAGGTCGATATTAAAGGCGCATTCAACATTGGCATGGCGGGGGTGATCTTCTCCTTTATGCTGGTCAATCTGTTCGACTCCTCCGGCACACTGATCGGCGTTACCGATAAAGCGGGACTGACCGATGAAACCGGCACCTTCCCGCGCATGCAGCAGGCGCTTTATGTCGACAGCATTAGTTCGGTGAGTGGCGCGCTGGCGGGCACCTCATCCGTGACCGCCTATATCGAGAGCACGTCGGGCGTGGCGATTGGGGGCCGTACCGGGCTGATGGCCGTAGTGACCGGCCTGCTGTTCCTGCTGGTAACCTTCCTGTCACCGCTGGCCGCAATGGTGCCATCCTACGCTGCGGCGGGCGCGCTGATTTATGTAGGCGTGTTAATGACCGCCAGCCTGTCGCGCGTGCGCTGGGATGATCTGACCGAAGCCGTTCCGGCCTTTGTGACCGCTGCCATGATGCCCTTCAGCTTTTCCATCACCGAAGGCATTGCGCTGGGGTTTATCGCTTACTGCGTAATGAAGCTCGGCACCGGCCGCTGGCGTGAAATCAGCCCCTGCGTAGTGATTGTTGCGCTGCTGTTTGTTCTGAAGATTGTTTTTGTGGACGGGCACTAAGCACATTCAGGGCCGCAACCTTCGGGTTGCGGCTTTTTTACATTTCAGGATGCAGGCTGCGCTCGCTGGGCAGGCTGGTCAGCCGCAGGGCAAGAGGCCCGATGTTGGGCTTACCCATCTCGATTTCGCGTAATCCGCGCCACTGAAAGTCGCTATCCATCTCCCACAGGTGCAGACGCTGGGTCGCAGACGACAGCGCGCACGACCAGACCAGCACAGGCTCCGCATCGCACACCACCTGGATATCAGGATAAAGTGACGATCGCAGCCGACCCGCTCCCGGCAACAGGCGCAGCGAATCCAGTCCCCGATCACCCTCTCCCGTCAGCTTGAGAATGCTCTGCCGCAACGTCCAGATCTGCGTCACCGCTTCCATGGCATCCTGCTGGGCATTAATCCAGGCGATCTCGCCCGAGGTTAATCCCTGAATCAGCTGCTCCTGCGTCTGACGGCTCCGCGCATGAACGATCTCCATATCCAGACCGGCACGTCCTCCTTCTTCGGCCAACAGGACGCCCACCGTATTTCCCGCATAGGCGATACTGAAATCGGGCAGTTCGCTGTCAGCAAACACCGGACGTCCATTGCTCTGGATAATCAGGCGCGGCAGTGTCTGAATGCCATAAACCCGCAGCATAAGCTGTGCCAGCAGGGTTCGTGCGGCAAGAAATCGCCCACGGCGTTTGTCAGCAAACTGCTGTGCCGTGTCGGTAATCGCCTGGGGAATACACATATCTTTCGCCGGGAAGCCGGGGTCGCCCGTCCAGCGTACAAAATGACCAGCCATCTGTCGCTCCGTGAAAATGGTCAGATAATCATCAGAAGCATTGTAGGAATTTTCTTAACACATTGCATCCGTCAACGCGAACATTAGTTTAAATTCAGAATAGGATGAGCGGCGTCGTGAGGGTCAGAACTGGCGAATGGTGTTTCATCAGGGGACACCCTCAGCAGAACCGGGTTTGATGCGCGTGCCTGGTTAGCCATCCCGCGGGCAGCCAGCGTAGCTGCGACACTGCTGTCATGCGGGTGTCAGGCTGCTGTCGGGTCAGGATCGTGTTACTGCCGGACGTTCCGCCGCACACTTTTCCTTCCTGTCTGTTACTTCGGAGAATAAGAATGAGCAGCATCAACAGATTTAAAGAACATCGCCTGGCACGGGCGTGGTCACAGGAACAGCTGGCAGAAATGGCGGGACTGAGCACCCGCACCGTGCAGCGTATTGAAAATGGTGAGCGGCCGGGACTGGAAACCCTGAGTGCGCTGGCTGCCGTCTTTGAGGTGAACGTTGCTGATCTGACCGGTCCGCAGAACGGCGAGGATCAGGCGCTGGATCAGCGGATTACTGATGCGCGCAGCAGGATCGCCGGTGAAGCACGCTTTTACCGTTCACTGATTACTGCGGTGGTGGTTTGCGGACTGCTGTTCGTCCTGAATCATGTGACGGCGCCGGATGATCACTGGTCGCTCTGGGTTGCGGCAATCTGGGGAGCGCTGCTGATTGTCCGGGCGATGCGGACCTTTGTGTTTCATGGTCTGACGCAGCGCTGGCAGCAAAAGCGCCTGCAGAAAATGCTGCGCCGTTAATGCGGTGATCCGCGTCACGAACTGAATCGCGACGCGGAGAGCATCAGGCGAAGCGGCTCGCCTGATCAAAGCTCAGTCGCGGCAGACGCGGATGCAGTTTTGATGCGTCACCATATCCGAGGTTGATCAGCAGGTTAACCTGATACTGACCGTCCGGGAAAAACGCGTCATTGACTTTGGCCGGATCAAAACCGGACATCGGACCGGCATCCAGACCCAGCGAGCGAGCCGCCAGAATCAGATAACCTGCCTGCAGGCTGCTGTTACGGAAAGCCGTCTCTTTCGCCGCTTCCGGGCTGCCGGTAAACCAGCTACGCGCATCCGCATGCGGGAACAGCGCGGGCAGTTGTTCATAGAACTCGCGATCCCAGGCCACTATCACCGTGACCGGCGCGCTCATGGTTTTGTCCAGATTGCCGGAAGAGAGTGCCGGTTTCAGCTTCTCTTTGCCTTCCGCAGACGTTACGAAAACAAAACGCGCTGGCGAGCAGTTCGCCGAGGTCGGGCCCAGTGCCGTTAAGGCATAGAGCTGTTCCAGCAGGGCGTTATCGACAGGCTTATCCTGCCAGTAACTGTGAGTGCGGGCGTCATTAAACAGCGTGTCCAGTGCGGCAGTGTCGAGCGGTGTACTCATGTAACTCTCCTGTTACAGGCGAAAAGCTTCGCCCAAGGGTGTTCACGTTGTGGATTTGCGCCCGGCCCGACGCGGCTGGATGAGGCGGGGATCATTCACCGCAATCTGTAGCCGCCGTCAGATCGGCGCGTCTACCGTTATACGACAACGCGGTGCCGTCGCAAAATAACTTATCAGCAAGAATGAACGCAGAGGCGGGAATAGCAGAAGATAGCGCGAGGCGGGAAATCAGGCCTGACAGCGTATCGCCATCAGGCCAGTGAGGCTATTTACCAATACAGAAGCTGGAGAAGATACGACCCAGCAGATCGTCAGAGGTGAACTCGCCGGTGATTTCACTCAGCGCCTGCTGAGCAACACGCAGCTCTTCGGCCAGTAACTCACCCGCCCGGGCACCGAGCAGCTGTGCTCGGCCCTGCTGTAAGTGCATTGCCGCCAGCTCCAGCGCCTGGAGATGACGACGGCGTGCCAGGAAGCCGCCTTCCATGTTGCCTGCAAATCCCATGCTCTGCTTCAGGTGATCACGCAGTTCATCAACGCCTTCACTGGTACGTGCCGACAGACGAATCAGTGAATGACCGTTTATTTCTGTCAGACCGGGAGGCTCACCGGTGACGTCTGCTTTGTTGCGGACCACGGTAATCGGCAGTTCCGGCGGCAGACGGGAGACAAAATCGGGCCAGATAGCCGCTGCTTCGGTGGCATCGGTGGTGGTGCCATCGACCATAAACAGCACGCGGTCAGCCTGCTCGATCTCCTGCCAGGCACGCTCAATCCCGATACGTTCAACTTCATCGCTGGCCTCACGCAGACCGGCGGTGTCGATGATATGCAGCGGCATGCCATCGATATGAATATGCTCACGTAAGACGTCGCGGGTGGTGCCCGCAATGTCTGTAACGATGGCGGCATCACGGCCCGCCAGCGCATTCAGCAGGCTCGATTTACCCGCATTAGGCCGGCCCGCAATCACCACTTTCATCCCTTCACGCAGCAGGCTGCCCTGACGCGCTTCGGCGCGGACCGCATCCAGGTCGCCGATCACCGTATTCAGCTGTGCTTCGATTCTGCCGTCAGAAAGGAAATCGATCTCCTCATCCGGGAAGTCGATAGCCGCTTCGACATAAATCCGCAGATGAGTAAGGGCTTCCACAAGATGATTGATGCGGGTGGAGAACGCGCCCTGCAGCGAGTTGACCGCTGACCGTGCCGCCTGCTCAGAGCTGGCATCAATCAGGTCGGCAATCGCTTCGGCCTGCGCCAGATCGAGCTTGTCATTCAGAAACGCCCGCTCAGAAAACTCACCCGGCTGGGCAATACGCACGCCAGGCAGCGTCACGATGCGCTTCAGCAGCAGGTCAAGAATAACCGGACCGCCGTGCCCCTGCAGCTCCAGCACATCTTCGCCGGTAAAGGAGTTGGGGCCAGGAAACCACAGCGCAATGCCCTGATCCAGCACGCTGCCGTCACTATCGGTAAACGGCAGATAATCGGCGTAACGCGGCTTAGGCAGTTTACCCAGCAGCTGGCGGGCAACCTCTGCCGCCTGGGCGCCAGAGACGCGCAGAATGCCTACGCCGCCGCGTCCAGGCGGTGTTGCCTGGGCAACAATGGTATCGCTGTGGCTCATAAATTTTCTCTCGCTACAAAAAACACAGGCGGTCGCTTTGACCGCCTGAGAATAGACTATTTAAGGGCGGGATGACTCCCGCGCTGAATCGCTTACGCTTTCTTCTTGTCGCGGCTATGCAGACCACGTTTTTCCAGGCCGCGATAAATCAGCTGCTGCTGGAGAATGGTGACCAGGTTGCTGACGATGTAGTACAGCACCAGACCTGACGGGAACCACAGGAAGAACACGGTGAAAATCACCGGCATGTAAGTCATGATCTTCTGCTGCATCGGATCGGTCACGGTGGTCGGTGACATCTTCTGAATGAAGAACATGGTGATGCCCATCAGAATCGGCAGGATGTAGTACGGGTCCTGCGCTGACAGGTCATGGATCCACAGAACGAATGGGGCATGACGCAGTTCAACCGAGCCTGACAGCATATAGTAGAGCGCCAGGAAGATTGGCATCTGAATCACCAGCGGCAGACAGCCACCCAGCGGATTCACTTTCTCTGCTTTATACAGCGCCATCATTTCCTGGCTCTGCTTCTGCTTGTCATCACCCAGACGCTCACGCATCGCCTGAATTTTCGGCTGCAGCATGCGCATCTTGGCCATCGAGGTGTACTGCGCTTTAGTCAGCGGGTACATGATGCCGCGCACGATGAAGGTGATCACGATAATGGAGAAGCCCCAGTTACCGATGAAGCTGTGGATGAATTTCAGCAGTTTGAACAGCGGCTGAGAGATAAACCACAACCAGCCGTAATCCACGGTCAGATCAAGGTGCGGCGCAATCGCGGCCATCTTGTCCTGAATTTCCGGGCCGACCCACAGCGTTGCACCCAGATTCTGCTGTGCGCCTGCGGCAATGGTGACCGGTGCAGATTTATAGCCAATTGCCGCAACGCCGTTACCCAGGTTGCTGGTGTAAAGGGTGTTGGTGCCTTCGGTACGCGGAACCCATGCCGTCGCAAAGTACTGTTGCAGCATCGCCACCCAGCCATTGCTGGTGGTCGCGTTCAGGTTCTCGTTGTCCGCGATAGTGTCGAATTTATACTTCTCATATTTCGACTCGCTGGTGGAGTAGGCCGCACCACGGAAGGTGTGCAGCGCAAAGTTGTTGCTGCCGGTATCACGATGCTTTGGCAGATCAATCGTCTGCTTCAGCTGGCCAAACAACGACACTTCCAGCGGCTGCTGCGTGGTGTTGTTGACATGATAATCGACATTAACGGCATATTCGCCACGCTTGAAGATGAAGGTTTTGGTATAAACCACGCCATTTTCAGCGGTATAGGTCATCGGCACACGCAGTTCGGACTGGCCATCAGCCATCTCGAAGTGATTCTGTGCAGCGTTGAACAGCGGACGTGCACCGTTGTTCGGGTTATCCGGGCCATTACGACCGGTTAAACCGCTCTGAGCCTGATAAAGGAATGCTGGCGTTGTTTCAAGCAGCTGGAACGGCTGGTCTGAACCCAGTTTGTCCGGGAAAGTCAGCAGCTGTGCTTGTTCAACATCACCGCCTCGGGTGTTGATATTCAATGACAGGACATCAGTCTTAACGGTGATCGTCTGGCCCTGACCGCTGGCCGGTACACCCTGACTGGCGGCATCACCCGCTACGCTGTTGGTGCCCTGTGTGGTCTGCGTCTGCTGTGGCTGCGGAGCGTGGTCCGTCTGCCAGGCTTGCCAGATCATAAAGGTCACGAACAGAAAAGCGATGAGAAAGAGATTGCGTTGCGAATCCATCGTTAATGTTCTCTGGTATCAAAGGTTTTTGGCGGCACAGGATCGTCACCACCCGGGTTCAAGGGGTGGCATTTTAATACGCGTTTTAATGTCAACCAACTGCCTTTTATCAGGCCGAACCTGCGTAATGCCTCAATTCCGTAATGAGAGCAGGTCGGGTGAAACCGACAGTGTGGTCCCAGTAATGGACTGATACCGCGTTGATAGACGCGTATCAGGACGATCAGGAGCCGCGCGCCAGGCGACAGTGACGACGCCATAATTTCTCCAACGCTTCCGCCAGCATACGGTTATCCAGATCGGCAACCCCCTTCTTCGCGACCACCACGAAGTCCATCGACGGCAGTTCATGTTGACGCAGACGAAAGCTTTCGCGGGTCAATCGCTTGATCCGGTTGCGTTCATGAGCGCGTTTCACATGTTTTTTAGCGACGGTGAGACCGATGCGGGGATGCCCCAGCGCGTTAAGGCGGCCGAGAATAGTAATTTGCGGCGTGCCAGCCCGTTGTGGCTGCTGGAAGACGAAAGTGAAATGAGTGGGAGTTAACAAACGTAACTCCCTGGGAAATGCGAGCTTACCCATCAGGGCTTGCTTTATTACTTAGAAACGGTCAGACGAGAACGGCCTTTAGCACGACGACGTGCCAGAACCTGACGACCATTTTTTGTTGCCATACGAGCACGGAAACCGTGTGAACGGTTGCGCTTCAGTACGGACGGTTGAAAAGTGCGTTTCATGGCGGTTTCTACCTAAACTTGAAAATTTTCACTGGGTGACGCGTTTCGGGCCAGAAAATCGACCTACGCCTCAATGTGTCTTTAATAAAGAGGCGGGATTGTAATAATTGTACAGTCCCGAGTCAATTTACTTCGCGTGTCATAGTGCCTGAAAACCCGCATACAGCCCGCAGAGTCCCGACTTTGCGCCTGATGGCTCAATGTCGGGTGGAGAATTATACGGGCTCCGCACTAAAGCGCAAGGATCGCGCGGGATCTTATTGCGATCGGCTCACCGGATCCTGGGGATAAAATGAGATAACGTCCGAAATTTTCATCTATTGCGTCAGATCTCTGCTGGTTTTTCCCGCAACTGGCGTAAACTTCTTTGCGCGCCTCTGGCCTGTGGATAAAAAGGATCAAAACTGTGTAGAAAGGGGAGATCTCTGCCTCGCTTTGCGCTATGATCCGCCCTTCCGCTGACGATCCTCCGGTGATTGCAGGACGGAAAACCGCTGATAGCGGTCGCAGGCGCTTTCTTAGTGTCTGTGTCAAAAATGAACGTTTCTTAGAGTAACGCCTACTATTCTTTTCGAATTTGTACGAGTGGAGTCCGCC